>JBEKGQ010000228.1:0-14932 GCA_050012715.1 Polyangiaceae bacterium | reverse complement strand
CACAGCCGAGGGGAATCACTGCGTCGGCGATCCCCGCTCGAACGCAGACGGTGGCGTTCGGGCATCCGGCGTCGGGACAACTTCCCGTCGCCCAGGCCGGCTCGGCGTCCGCGCCGATCTGCCAGGGCGGGGAGGCGACGCAGGTGGCCCCAGCGCCCGTCTCCGGCGCGGCGCCGGCCTCCCGGGTCGAGCTTGCGTCGCGAACGGACGCATCGGAGGACATCCCGCCGTCGGAGAGGACGTCCTCACTGCCTCCGCACGCCACGAGGACCAGGGCGAGCGACCAGGACCACGGACGAGTGCGCATGGGGCGCCCCAAGCAGGACGCGTACCCGACCGAGCTCCGGGGCCTTCGCCCGGATTCGGCCTCGTGGGCATGTCAACGTGAGCCACCGGTGGCCGTCGCGATCATGGCGCCGCCTGGATCGTCGTCCGGTCCTACGTCTCTCTCAGAACGGATCCTGGATGAACAGCAGCTCGCCCAGCGATGGCGCGCACACGTAGACCGCGCCACCGCCCGCGGTGATGGCGCAGTGCGCATCGTTCGTCGTCTCCTCCACCCCGAGCACCTGGGGCACTCCGGTCGCGGCGAGGCCGATGATGTCCATCTCGCTCACCGCGGGGGTGGGAACGTACAACCGCTGTCGCGCGGAGTCGTAGGTGATCCGATCGACGCCGCCTCCCACCGCGGCCGTCCCGAGGGTCGCGCCGCCGGTCTGGGCGAGCACCACGATCAAACCTTCTTCACACGCGGAGATCACCCAACCACGGGTCGAGTCCACCGCGAGGCCGCGCGACGTCGTGCAGCCATTCGGCCACGTCGCCGCGATCTCGTGCGACGCGACGTCGATCGCCACCGTGGCGTTGGTCTGGTGCGTGAACGCCATCTCGTGAGTGGCGTCGATCTCGAGGGACTCCGGCCCGTTGCCGACGCCGATGGTCATCGAATGGACCGGGGCGGTCGCGGTGGCTCCGTCCAGGGTGAAGACCTCGATCTGCTGCATTCCCGGCTCGGTGACCCACACCTCGTTGGTTGGCGCGACGTAGCGCACGTACCCCGGCGTCGCGGCCAGCATCGTGCGCGCGACGATGGCCTTCTGCCGGGGATCGACGACCGCCAGCGTGTTCGTCGTGCGATCGACCGCGTAGACGAGCGCGTTCCCCTCGTCGGCCGAGGTCACCCCGAAGGTGTCGCCGCCGGCGTACGTCGCCGAGGTGGAGAAGCCGCCGACGGGGTCGATCTCCTCGGACGACGGATCCAGGAGGTCGAGATCCCCCGTCCGACCCGCCGGCACGAGCAGGAAGCCGAGCGTCGGCGAGAAGCCCATGTCGTCGAAGCCGATGCCCGCGGCTCCGCCCGGCAGCGCGACGGGGGCCGTCCCCGCGTCCGCGGGAGGCATGGGCCCGCGGACTCCTCCGCCGGTGGTCGGCTGGTCGGAGTCGTCCTCGTCCTGGGAGTCGCTGATTGGGGGCCGGATCGCTCCGTCGCCCCCGCAGCAGAGCAGCCCCGCCGCCAGCGAGAATCCACATGCGATCGCGAGCCGTCTCACGTGTGCACGGCGCTTCTACCACCGGGTTCGCACGCGCGGAAGCGTACGCAGCCGTGCACGCCGCTCGATCGGGACGAGGTCGACGCGATGGTAAAGCCATCGCTTGACAGTTCGGGACGCCGACACCATAGTCAAGCCGATGCTAAACAATGACGCCGTCGACCGCGTCTTCCACGCCCTGGGAGAGCCCGTGCGTCGAGCCCTCGTCGAGCGTCTGAGCACCGGCCCCTCGTCGGTCAGCGACCTGGCGCAGCCCTTCGACATGACGCTGGCCGCGATCGTTCAGCACCTCCAGGTGCTCGAAGAGAGCGGCATCGTCCGGAGCGAGAAGGTGGGGCGCGTCCGTACGTGCCGCCTCGACGCGGGTGGGCTGAAGCTCGCCGAGCGCTGGATCTCCGAGCGTCGCAGCCTCTGGGAGCGCCGTCTCGACCGCCTCGGTGAGCTGCTCGCCGAAGACGTGGCGCCGAAGAAGGCTCCTCCCGGAAAGACGAGGAAAGGAAGAATGCCATGAGCGACCAGCCCGTCGTGCACGCCACCTTCGCGATCGAGCGCACGTACGCCGCGACCCCGGCGCGCGTCTTCGCCGCCTTTGCCGACCCGGCGCTCAAGCGGCGCTGGTTTCATCCCCCCTCGGCCTCGGCATCGGACGAGCACGCCCTCGATTTTCGACCGGGCGGCGTCGAGAAGACGCGCTTCTCCTTCGGCGGAGGTCCGCCCGGGGCGCCTCCGGCGGGCACCGTCATGGGCAACGACACCGTGTACCTCGACATCGTCCCCGGCCGGCGCATCGTCTTCGCCTACAGTATGCTGATCGGCGACCACCGCATGTCGTCGTCCCTCGCGACGGTGGAGCTCTCCGCGTCCGACGACGGCGGGACGCGCCTTCTCTTCACCGAGCAGGGCGCGTTCTTCGAGCGTTCCGACGGCCCCGGAGGGCGCGAGGGCGGCTGGCGCGATCTTCTCGCGAGGCTCGGCGAGGCCCTGCGCCAGCCGGCGTGAGCGCGCCGCCTACGCCAGCAGAGCGATGATCTTCGCCCACGTGGCGTCCGAGACGGCGCTTCGCGGAAGGGCGTGCCCCGGGGCGGTACGCGGCTTGGCCTGGACGAGCTGAACGCCGGCCTCGAGGTGGGTCAGGTCGACGTACTCGTCGCCTTCGATGAGGCGGCGCGCGTCTTCGGCCATGCTGACCTTCTCCACTTCCTTGTCCGTGAGGAGAGCCAGCACGGCTTCGCGGGTCACGGTGTCCCTCTTCGTCTTCTCGCTCATGAGGCGGCATCGTGCGAGAGCGGGGGCTCGCTGTCTACAGTCGCCGCTCCCGACGAAGTTCGTCTAGCTTTGGCGTGGCGTGCGCCGCTCCTCCGCTCTCCTGGTCGCCGGGGCGCTCATCGCCGTCGCCGCGGGGACGTGCGTCGCGAGGACGACGAACGGGCCCGCCCCCGGCTCGCTCGCCCCGGCGCCCACCTATGCCTCCTACGCGACCGACATCCAGCCGCTCCTCGATCGCCGGTGTGTCGTCTGCCACGCCTGCTTCGACGCCCCCTGCCAGCTGAACCTGCAATCGTTCGACGGGGCCGACCGCGGCGCGAGCAAGACGCTCGTCTATCACGCGGACCGCACGACTCCGATCGCGCCCTCGCGGATGTTCCAGGACGCGCAGACGACCGTGGAGTGGCGCACGCGCTTCGACTTCTTCCCGGTGCTCGAGCGATCAGGCGACCCGGGCTCCAACCTCGACGCGTCCATCCTCTATCGCCTGGTGCGCCAGCGCCGCGAGAGCCCGACCGGGGCGTCCTTCGACGCCGTGAACCACCACGTGTGTCCCCGGACGCTCGACGAGCTCGGCAGCACGCTGCAAGCCGAGCCGCAGATCGGCATGCCGTTCGGGCTCCCTCCCCTCACCGACGAGGAGACCGCGAAGCTCACGAGCTGGATCCGCGCCGGCTCCGGCGGCCCGCCCAGGCCGGCATCGGCGTCCGAAGAAGCGACGGCGCAGGCGGCGATCGCGAAGTGGGAGCGGTTCCTCGACGCCGACGACGCGAAGACGCGCACCTTCGCCCGGTACATCTACGAGCACCTCGTCTTCGCGCACCTCGAGCTCGAAGGAGTCCCCGGCCAGTGGTTCCGCCTGGTGCGGTCGCGCACCACCGCGCCCGCGCCCGTCGACGAGATCGCCACCGTGCGTCCCTACGACGACCCGAAGGTCGACCGCGTCCACTACCGTCTACGGCGGCTCACCGAGACCATCGTCGTCAAGACGCACATTCCTTATCGCCTCGACGACGCGAAGCTCGCCCGGCTCCAGGCGCTCTTTCTGGACGCGGACTGGGGGCCCGCGAAGATCGAGGTGCCGTCGTACGCCCCCGAAGTCGCGACGAACCCGTTCGTGGCCTTCCGGGCCATACCCGCCCGCTCGCGGTACCAGTTCCTCCTCGACGACGCGCACTACCACGTGAAGACGTTCATCCACGGGCCGGTATGCAAGGGCTCCGTGGCGCTCGACGTCATCGACGAACAGTTCCTGATCTTCTTTCTGTCTCCGGACGCCGACCTCACCGTCACGGACGCGTCCTTCCTGCCGAAGGTGGCGCAATACCTCGCGGTGCCCGCGCAAGGAGGCGACGGGATCGAAGCGGTCTACGAGCGCTTCCGCGTCCGAGAGCTCGAGTACGAGAAGGCGCAGGCCGCGCTTCGCCACGACGCGGCGAAGCCTGGCCTCGCCCTCCCGGACGTGTGGGACGGAGGAGGAACGAACCTCGACTCCGTGCTCACCGTGTACCGGCACTACGACAGCGCCTTCGTTCTGCGCGGGGCTGTCGGCGGCGTCCCGAAGACGGCGTGGGTGCTCGACTATCCCATCTTCGAGCGCATCTATTACAATCTGGTCGCCGGCTTCGACGTCTTCGGGAACGTCGTTCACCAGATCGCGACTCGCCGCTACATGAACCTCCTGCGCATCGAGGCCGAGAACGGCTTCCTCGCGCTCCTTCCCGTCGCCCAGCGCAAGCCCGTCCGCGATCAGTGGTACCGAGGGCTGGGGGTCGCCCTGCTGTCGGACGTGGCGGATCCGTTCTTCGCGGGCCCCGAGCCGCGCATCACGTACGCCGACCCCTCCGACGCGAAGGCCGAGGTCGTTCGCCGCCTCGTCGGCCGACACCCGGGCGAGCGCGACCCGATCCAGTGGGGCGACCTGCCGATCGACGGCGACGCTCCGCGCGCGCGCTTCGAGCGTGCCGCGCGGGCCTTCGTCAACCGCCCGGCGCCTTTCGTCCGGACGTTCCCCGACGCCGCGCTCCTGCGCGTTCAAGCTCTCCGGGGTGAGGATCTCGTCTACACGCTCGTGCGCAACCGCGCGCACGAGAACATCGATTTCATGTTCCTCGAGAACGAGTACCTCGAGCCCGGAGAAGACACGCTGCACGTCGTGCGCGGAGTCGCGGTGAGCCGGCCGAACTTCTTCTTCCAGGTCTCGATCGACGACGTACCCTCGTTCGTGGCCGACCTCGAGGGACTGGCCCCCGGCGACGGGAGCTACGCGCACTTCGTCGGCCTCTACGGCGTGCGGCGGAGCGATCCGCGCTTCTGGTCGACCTCGGACTTCTTCAACGACGCCTTCGCCAGGACCGACGCCCGAGCCGCCGGCGTCATCGACCTGACACGGTACACGAGCGATTGACCTTGAAGCGGATCGTCTCCTTGCTGCTGGTCGGGGTGGCCGTGCTCCTGGAAGCGCGAAGCGCGCCGGCGCAGACGGAGCCCGCGCCAACCGCTCCGCCGGCGCAGGATCGCGCGTGGGGCCCGATCCTCTGGGATCCCGGCTGGAAGTCCTTCGGCGTCGGCGACTACGTCGTGACCGGCGTCGCGGCCGGGATCGCGGTCACGTCGGGCCTCGTGACCCCGCTGCCTCATCACTGGGTTGGCGGGATTCTCTTCGACGACGCGGTCCGCAACGCGCTCGAGATCCGTCCGACCAACATCGGCGACCGCTACACCGCGCGAGACACGAGCGACGTGCTCCTGTCCTTCGCGGTCACGTCTCCCATCTTCTTCGATTCGATGCTGACCGCCTGGTACCAGCGGCGGAGCCCCGAGATCGCCCTGCAGATGGCCCTCATCGACGCCGAGGCGTTCGCCATCGCGGGCGCCCTCCAGGAGACGACCACCGCCCTGGTCAGCCGCCAGAGGCCATACGTCTCCGACTGCGGCAAGGGGCTCCCGGCCGACACCCTCGACTGCACCAACCCCGGCCAAGACCGCAGCTTCTTCAGCGGCCACGCCACGCTCTCGTTCACCGCGGCCGGGCTCACCTGCGAGCACCACCTGACGCTTCGCCTCTTCGGCGGCGGCGCCAAGGACGTGCTGACGTGCATCGGGGCCCTCGTCGTCGCGGGGGCCACGGCGACGCTTCGGGTCATGTCCGATCAACACTACGCAACGGACGTGCTCGCAGGCGCGCTCGTCGGCTCGGCGGTTGGCCTCGGTGTTCCGGCGCTCCACTACAGCGGCGGTCAGTGGGCGGACAAGCCCGGCAAGGTGGGTGGCCTCGAGCTTCGCTTCGTGCCCACCGGGCTCGGCGCGACGGTGGTGGGCGTCTTCCGATGAGGCGAGCGTGGCTCCTCGCCGGCGCGTTCGCGTGCCGCATCACCCTGGCCTCGACCGAGGTAGCCGCCCAGCCCGCGGACCCGAACCGAGGTCCGTCCGAGCCCGTCGTCCCTCCGAAGCCGGAGCCTCCGCTGGCGACCCCCGACACGTTCATCGACCGGGACATGACCCGCCCCTGGAGCGAGGCCCACGCGCGGCCCTTCCTCGCCGGCACCATCGACGTCGGGTACCTCTACTTGAAGCCTCGGCTCCAGGCCGGCTTCGGCAAGCCCTTCTCGTCGTGGATCGGGCTGGAGGCCGCGCCCATCGCGTCGTCCACCGAGATCGCCGCGTACGGCGGATTCCGGGCGCTCTTCGGTCCCTTCGATCTCCGCTCCGGCGCTCGATACAACTTTCCTTACGACTACCAGTACCTGCCGCAGCAGGACGCCTACAGCCGCCTCGAGCTGGAGTCGACGGTGGGGGGCCGGTCAACCTACACCGCGCTCGAGACGGAGCTGAAGACGGCCATCCAGGTCGGGCCGGGCAGCATCATCGGGATCGCGGGCTTCTTCTACGTGGTGGGCGTGCCGAGCGGCTTCGATCTCTACGAGGAGACGCTCCACACCATCATGAGGCCGCCCGTCGAGTGGTGGGGGCGCGGCGGCTACGACCTTCATTTCGGCACTCAGGGCCAGCACGGAATCGCACTGGTGGGCGACGTACTCTATTCGCCGGAGCGCGACGTGGCCACCGTCCGCGCCGGGCTTCTCCTCCACATCGCCTTCAGCCACCACTTCGAGATCCGCGGGACCTTCGTGCCCACCGTCTGGAGCCGGGACAGCATCGGACTCGCCGGGGACGACTTCACCGAGCTCGGCCTGCGCTATCGCTGGGCGACGGGCGACTGAATCGCCGGTCGGTCGCCCCCCGCGACGAGCAGATCGCCCGACGCCCCGGCCAGGTAATCGAGCAGCAGCCCGCGTCGCACGCCCAGCGCGAACAGCGTGGAGCGCACGAGCTCGAAGTGCTCCTCCATGAGATCGAAGAGCGACTCGAGCGGAACCGCGATGCAGCGCGTGGGCGTGACCGCCCTGGCTTCCCAGGCATCCACGACGCCCCCGAGGACCGCCGCCCCGCAGACGAGATCCCCGGGCCCGTAGCGACGCGCGACCGACGGATCCGAGCGTTCCGCCACGACCTCGCCGTCGACGATGCGGAGCAGGCGGTCGCATCCCCGGCCGCGGGCGACGAGGACGTCCCCGCTCGCGACGGAGACCTGCTCCGAGACGCCCGCCAGATCCGCGAGCGCCTGAACGCCCACCCCCCGCAGCATCCGGACGTCGAAGAGCAGCGCCAGGCGCTCGGTCAGGCTGAGCGGCCCGGGGGGGGCGACGCCGAGCACCGGGGCGTCTTGCGCGGACGCAGGGGCTGCCGAAGGGACGAGCTCCTCCAGCCGGGCCACGGCACGCGACGCGTTCGTCACCGCCGATCGCGCGATGGGAAAGCTGTCCTCGAGCATCTCGACCCACGCCGTGATGGGTACGCGCATCGCGCGAAAGGTCGTGAGCGCCGTCGCGGTGTGCGTGCTCGGTCGCTCGCCGAGCGCCTCGAAGCCGCCGAGCACCCAGCGCCCCTGGAACGTCCAGGAAGGCCCCCCGGCACGTGTGTAGCGGACCCGACCCTCTCGCATGAAGTAGATGAACTCGGACGTGCTGCCCGCGGAGAAGAGCGTCTGCCCTGCCAGCACCTCCCGCTCTTCGAGGATCGTCGTCAGTCGGGCGAGCACCCAGGGCTCCACCGTGTCGAGGGGCATGCCCAGGGCGGCCAGGAAGATCTCGCGCCCGATGCGCAGGAGGCGCGCCTCACGCACTGGCGTCGCCCTCGTGCACGGCGAGGGCCGCGTCGCCGGCGGTGCTCAGCTCCACCGGAGGCCGCGTGCCCTGCCAGCCGCCGATGGTCACGCGCGCCGGCTTGCCCGAGATGTTGGCGGCGTGGAGGGATGCGAGCGCGCGGATGGCCGCGTCCGCGTCGTCGACCATGAGCGCCAGCGCCGCGGCCCGCGTGCCGGGGGGCGTCGTGTGGAGCAGCGTCGACGCGCGGGCGACCCGCTCGGTCATGGCCAGCTCGTCGGCGACGACCAGCAAGAGCTCGCGGAGCGACGCCTGATCGCGCCGGCGCAGCAGCGCGTCGAGAAACTCCCCGGCGTTGGCGCGAGTGCGGCTGTCGTCGGACACGGTCGCGATCTGCACGCGATGCAGGTCGTCGCCGGGGTGCGCGATCTTCAGCAGGCGGAAGGTCCGCTCGAGGGACTGCCGCAGCTTGTCGTCGAGGAGCCCCGTGAGCAGGCTCTCGGTCAACGCCGGATGCGCCGGCGCCCTCACCGTGAACGGCGCGCGGAGGCCCAGGAGGCGGAAGTACTCCACGAGGTTCGCGCGGGCGAGTCGCTCGACCCGCACGCGATCGACCACCACACCGTCGCTCGCGAGTCGCCCCAGGCCCCGGATGGCCTTGTACCGGACCAGGCCGTCCGGCTCCGTCTCGATGCACTCGAGGAGGCGCTCGGCCGCCATCTTCGTGCCGAAGCGGGCGAGCGTGTTCGGGAGGTGGGTGCGCAGGCGTCGCTCGCGCGACGTGTCGACGAGCGTGCCCCACACGTCGTCCATCGCCGGAGGCCCCAGCGTGACGAGCGCCTCGCGCAGCGTCTCCCGGCCATCGCGCTGAGCGAGGCGCGAGATGAGCGCCGGCACGAGCGTCAGGGCTCGCTGCGCCGCGGCGGCTCGGGCCAGCGCCTCGGTCCACTCTCGCGTCGGGCCGGACTTCGTCTCCAGGGCGACGAGCAGGCGCGCGAGCTTGGGGCTCGGGCTGGCGTCGGCGATCGCCGTGAGGAGCCCGAGACGCGCCTCCTCTCCGTCGGGGCCCGGACGCTCGAGCAGCTCGGTGACCGTGGGGTCGTCCATCGCGTCGGTATCGGCCGCGGGAAGCGCGAGGCTGAGCGCGGCGTAGGCGCGCAGGCGGGGGCCGGCGTCCTCCGGGAGCTCCTTCGCGTCGAGCTTCCCGTGCATCGCCAGGGCGCGGGCGGCGGCGGTGCGTACGACCTCCTTCGGGTGGCCGAGCAAGTGCCGAGCCCTGGGGATCCAGTCCTCGCGAGCCGACCCGCCGAAGATCGCGAGCGCGCGGACGAGGACTCCAGATCGATCGGATCGATCTCCGGCTCGTCGATGAGGGCATCACCGGTGACCGCGTGGCGGAGGAGCTCGAGATACGGCCGCCGCGTCGTGACCGCGACGACGACCCAGAGCCCGAGGGCCGCGACGGCGATCCCCGCGAGAAGCCACGAGGACAGGTAGTTCGCGCCGCCGAGCGCGAGCAGCACGGCGCCGACGGACGCCTGCGTGACGCGGGCCAGCGCGCCATCGATGAAGGGCTTCGCCCTCGCGCGCACCGCCGCCGGCACGGGCAGGTACGCGAGCTCCATCGTGATGCGCTGGACCGAGTTGCGCAGCGTCCCGTCCACCGCCTTCAGGACGAGGACGGCGACGAGCGCTCCTCCGGTCACGAGCGAGCCGACGCCGCCCAGGAAGAGGAGCGTGGGGGTCACCATCATCGTCGTGGCGACGCCGATCCGACGCACGAGGGCCCCGGTCAGGAACACCTGCGCCACGAGGGACAGCCCGTTCAGCCACGCGTAGTAGGTCGCGACGAACCGCGCGATCTCGCCCTGTGGCACGGTGCGCGTGACGGTCCACTTGAAGAAGTAGTCGACGAAGAGCCCCGCGGCGGTCGCGACCACGACGAGGAGCGCGATGCGCTGGAGGAAGGGCTCCTCGCGCAGCGCGGCGGTCGCGCGCCTCGACGGCAGCGCCTCGGTCGGCTGGGAGGTGACCGGGCGATCCTCGACCGGCATCCAGGCGAGCACGACCACGGTGGTCAGAAAGACGCCGGCGGAGACGAGGAGCAGCGCCTTGACCCGGACGACGTTCAGCAGGGCCGCGGCGGCGGTGGAGCCGAGGACCCCTCCCAGGACCGCGGCGGTGCCCACGATGCCGAGCAGCCGCCGCGCCTGCGCGACGTTGAACATCGAGGCGAGGAGGTTCCAGTACTGGGGAACGAGGATGGCCCCGACGAGAGCGCTGACGACGTAGACGACGACGGAGGTGGTCTGGCGAGTCGGGATGGCGAAGAGCACGGCGAGGAGGGTGGCCGCCGTGACGAGCCCGCCCCCCAGGGTCGCCCGTACGCCGAACCGCTCCGACGCGCGGGCCGCGACCCACGCCGCCGGCAGGACGCAGATCGCGACCGCCACGTAGATGACCCCGAGCTCGCGGGATGGGAGCCTCGTCAGCACGAGCGCGTCACGGGCCGTTTCCAGCGCGGTGTGGCCCGCGATGAGGAGCAGAAGGGTGGCGAACGCCTTCGCGAGCGCTCGCCGCTCGCCGCGACGTACGTCGAGGAGTCGATGAAGCCACCCGAGCAGCCGGTCCACCATCGGAAGCACGCGAGGCTAACAGGCGGGACGCCCCCGCGCCGGTGAGGTTCCTCGCCCGCCGAGGGTCAGGTACGGTAGCCGACTCGCGAGGCAACCCGTTGCGCGCATCGACCATCGAAATACCGACCCCATGAGCGCCCCTTCACGCGTCGAGCGTGCTCTGGCCTACCTCCTACGGCCCTTCGCGAAGGTGGAGCCGGGCGAGGCGGTCACCGCGGCCGTCCTGACGACGACGGTGTTCTTGCTCCTCACCGCCTACTATCTGCTCAAGACCGCGCGCGAGCCGCTCATCCTCCTCCACGGAGGCGCCGAGGTGAAACAGTACGCCGCGGCCGGGCAGGCCCTGCTCATGGTCGTGGTGGTTCAGGCGTACAGCGCGCTCGCGCGGCGGGTCGGCCGGCAGAAGCTCATCGCCACGGTCTATCTCTTCTTCGTCTCGAACCTCGTCGTCTTCGCGACTCTCGCGCGCGCGAACGTGGTCATCGGCATTCCGTTCTATCTCTGGGTGGGGGTCTTCAACATGACCGCGGTCTCCCAGTTCTGGAGCCTCGCGGCAGACATCTACACCCCCGAGCAGGGAAAGCGCCTCTTCGCGATCTCGGCCCCGCGGGGCTCATGGCCGGCGCGGCCATCTTGCTGACCGTGTGCGTGGCGCTCTTCATGTGGGTAGGCGCGCGCGTCGGCGCGCCGGGGAAGAAGCAGGCGGACGCCCATCCCGACGAGCCGCTCGTCCACGACCACGTCGCGCGCATCCTGGTTCGCGACAAGTACCTCCTCCTCATCGCCGGGCTCACGCTGCTGCTCAACTGGGTCCGCAGCAATGGCGACTACCTGCTCGATCGCACGCTGCTCAGCGCGGTGGCGGACGCGAAGGCCCACGGGATCGACCCTTCGACCTTCGTCACCTCCTTCAAGGCCGACTACTTCGAGTGGGTCAACATCGCGGGCGTCGTGCTGCAGCTCTTCGCGGTGTCGCGCGTCATGAGCCGTTTCGGGGTGCGCAACGCGCTCCTCGTGCTGCCCTTCGTGGCGTTCCTCGAATACGGCACGTACCTCGTCGCGCCCATCCTCTCGCTCTTCAAGATCATGAAGATCGGCGAGAGCTCGCTCGAGTACTCCCTCCAGAACACCGCGCGCCAGGCGCTCTTCCTCGTCAGCTCGCGGGTGGAGAAGTATGTCGGGAAGACCGTCGTCGACACCGTCGTCGTGCGCGCGGGCGATGCGCTGACCGCGCTGGTCGTCTATGCCGGCACGCGTGCCGCCCTCTCGACCCAGGCCTTCGCGACGTTCAATCTCGTGCTCATCACGGTGTGGATCGTCGCGGTCTTCGCGATCGGTCGCGAGAACCTGCGCCGCAGCGGCGAGAGCCCCGAGCTCATCGCCAGCGAGCCGTTGCCGTCATGAGGCGCGCGGCGCGGGTCGTCGGGGTGACGCTGCTGGCTCTCGGAGCCTCGACCGCGCCGGCGAGGGCCGACGAAGCTCCGCCGCCGGCGTCCGCTCCGTCGAGCGGGCCGCCCGTCACGTCCGCGCCTTCGGCGCCCACCTCGCCCAAGAGAGAGCTGCCCGACTACGAGGCGAGTGGACCCCGCCACACGACGTTCGGCGAGGATGCGCTGTGGGTACCCCGGGTGCTGCTCTCGCCGATCTACCTCGTGACGGAGTTCGTTCTCCGGCGTCCCCTCGGCGCGGCGATCAGCGCGGCCGAGCGGGCGGATCTCCCGAACGTGCTCTACAACTTCTTCGCATTCGGACCCGACCACAAGGCCGGCATCGTCCCGATCGCGTTCGTGGACTTCGGCTTCAACCCGAGCATCGGCGTCTACGGGTTCTGGGACGACGCGTTCTTCAAGGGCGACGACCTGCGCGCCCACATCTCCTTCTGGCCCGACGACAGCGGGCCCCCGGGCTCGGAGAAGTTCTGGGGCGGAGCCTCCCTCGTCCAGCGCATCAAGTTTCACGGGAAAGACAGCATCCAGCTCAAGCTCCTCGGGATCACGCGCCCGGATCACGTCTTTTACGGGATCGGGCCGACCACGCCCCAGTCGGCCCAGAGCCGTTACGGGCAGGACAAGCTCGACTTCGGGCTCCTCTTCGACCACCCGATGTGGCGCGCGAGCAAGATCGACGCGGGCATCGGGGTCCGAGCGTCGAGCTTCTACAACGGCCACTACGGCAACGATCCGGGCATCGTCGAGAACGCCGCGGCGGGCGTCTTTCCCCTGCCCGACGGGTACGCGCGCGGATACACCGCGGAGTACAACGACGTCCTCGTCGCGCTCGATTCGCGCCGCCCGTACCCGGCCGACGGATCGGGCGTGCGCCTGGAGGCCCAGGGCGAACAGGGCAGCGACTTTCGGCAGTCGCCGGGCAGCGGCTGGCTCCACTACGGCGCGGGGGCCGGGGGCTTCTGGGACATCGACGGAAACCGGCGGGTGCTCAGCCTGTCGGTGCTGACGATGTTCTCGGACCCCCTCGGCAGCCGGCCCGTTCCCTTCACCGAGCTCGTCACGGTCGGCGGCGACATCGCCTCGCCCGGAGCCTTTCCCGCCCCGATGCCGGGATTCTTGCCCGGACGGCTCGTGGACCGCAGCGCCGCGGTCGCGACGCTTCGCTACAAGTGGCCCATCGCACCGTGGGTCGCCGGCTCGCTGCAGGGCGCGGTCGGGAACGTGTTCGACCAGCACCTCGAGGGCTTCGACGTCCGCCTACTTCGCTTCTCGGGCGCGATCGGCATCGAGAGGGATGCGGCGCCGCCGAACGGACCTTCGCCCTCCGCGCGCCGATGACGGTCGACACCGATCTTCGGCCCGTCAGCGTGGCCTGTCGGCCGTCGCCCACGCCGAAAGACCCGAACAACATCTCGTGCGCGCCGGACATGTACGTCTCTCCGCTCATCTGGGACGGCGCGGACAACATGGTCTTTCGCCCGCTCTCCGAGATGGTGGGCGTCGTGCGCCACGGCGAGGCGATCAACGTGAACAGCCTCGACGAGGTGCCGGACTCGTCGTGGTTCACCAATCGCGTGGGCGTCCACCCCATGACCACCGAGGAGCTCGCGCGCGGCGCCTGCAGCCCGGCGCTCATCCTCGACCCGTACGACTCGCCGGATGGCACGTGGCTCATCGATCACGGCAAGACCGACGGCTCGTCTCCCGGCTTCCGCGTGACGATCCCCGGCAAGGGCAAGTACCTGTTCAAGGGCGAGCCCAAGAGCCAACCGGAGCGCCCGAGCGCCGCGAGCATCATCGGGGCAGCGGCCTACGAAGCCGTCGGCTTCAACACGTCGTGCGAGCAGATCGTCTACTTCCGGCCCTCGCTCCTGAAGCTGGCGCCGGGGCTCAAGGTCAAAGGGAACTTCGGCGCCATGGAGCCCTTCGATCAGGCGAAGGTCGACAAGATCCTCGGCGACTCTCCGCACCGCGGCGAGCTCGTGCGCATGCAGGCCTCGGCGTGGCTCCCGGGCTATCTCATCGGCCCCTTCAGCTACACCGGCACTCGGCCGGACGATCCGAACGACGTCATACCCCACGACGATCGGCGCGAGCTTCGAGGCGGTCGGCTCCTCGCCGCGTGGCTCGATCACTTCGACGCCCGCGAGCAGAACTCGATGGACTCGTGGATGACGGAGGCGGCCGGCGGCAAGTCGAGCGGCGGCAAGGGCAAGCCCGACGCCTCGCCGGGTCACGTCGTGCACTACTACCTCGACACGAGCGACTGCCTCGGCTCCGAGTGGGATTGGGAGGAGATCTCGCGGCGGCTCGGCTACTCGTACGTCGCCGACTGGGGTGACATGGGGCGGGACTTCTTCACCCTCGGCATTCCCGAGCGCCCGTGGGATCGCGTCCGGCGGGCGCCCGGACGGGAGATCTTCGGCTTCTTCAACGTGAAGGACTTCGAAGCCGACCAGTGGAAAAACGAGTACCCGAACGCCGCCTTCAGCCGGATGACCGAGCGGGACGGCGCGTGGATGGCCCGGATCCTCGCCCGCTTCACCCCCGAGATGGTCGAGACGCTCGGGCGCATGAGCCAGTTCTCGGACCCCGGCAACACGGCCTACCTCACGATGGTGCTGAAGGGACGGCTCGAGAAGATCCTCCAGCGGTACCTCACGCGCCTCTCGCCCCTCGCCGACATCCACGTCAGCGGCGGCGATGACCTCTGCGCGGAGGACCTCGCCGAGACGCGCGAGGTGAGCCCCGGCTCGTCGTTCCGGTACGAGGCGCACTCCTCGAACGGCGCCGCGCTGGCCGTCGCCCATGGCCACGGTGGCGCGATCTGCGTGCGCGTCCCGCACGTCGCCGCCGACGGCGGGGCC
>JBEKGQ010000227.1:0-9487 GCA_050012715.1 Polyangiaceae bacterium | reverse complement strand
CGGAGGAGCGTCAGCTTGTGGTGACCCGGACGGAGCGCCATCGTCTGCGGCGTCCACATACCCGTGAGCTCGTCGTCGAGGATGATCTCGGCGCGGGGCTCGGAGACCACCTCGAGGAACCCCACGTCCCGCGGCTGGGCGCGTACCACGCCGCCGCCGAGGAGCGCCGCCGCCATCACGCTGATCGCGCTGATCGACAAGTGGGTCTTCGTCATGCCCCGTCTCGCCTCGTTCGACGAGCACGCGCCCGCCGCATTCATCCTCCGCTCCGTTGGCGGCCTCGTCGAGTATCCGCCCGCATTCTCGCTCCGTCCCTCCGCCGAAGCAATCCATCACCGAGGGAAGCCGGGGGCGAGCACCGAGACCAGGGCCTCCGCGTCGGCCACTCCCTGATCGCGCAGCCAGGCCGACGTCCGGGCCTCCAGCGCCTGCTGCTCGTCCCCCCCCAGGAGCCGGGCGAGGCGGTGCCTCGCCGCGGTCGCGTGCATGGCCATCTCGGCGGACTCGAAGCTGGTGATCGCCTCGCGAAGGCGCCCGACGGCCCGACTGCGGTCGCCCCGGAGGGCCGCGGCCGCCGCCTGCGAGAGCTGCGCGAGGCCGAGCGCCCACGGAGCGCGTTCCGCGGCGATCCTCCGGGCATCCCGCTCGGCGGCGACGATCAGCGCTTCGCGCTCGGCGGCCCGCTCGCTCGCCGCGGCGAGGGCGAGCGCGCATCTGGCGCGCATCTCCAGGCACCGGATACGAACGGTCTCGATGCGGAAGAGGAGCACGCGTCGCAGCGCGCGCCAGCGCTCGTTCACGCGCCGAAGCCCCTCGGAGGGCCGGCCGTCGTAGAGGTCGGCGTTCACGAGCGCCACGAGCTCGTAGAAATGCTCCAGGTGGGTCCCCTTCTTGGACCACGCCTCCATCGCCTCGAGCACCTCGCGACGCGCGCCCGGCGAGTCGCCGCGCACGAGCCAGACGAAGTTCGCGTAGCCCATCCGCATGCAGACCGCCGCGTACGCGTCACCGCGGTCGAGCGCGTCGCGCAGGTAGAGCGGCTGTCGTCGCTGGAGCTCGCGGAGGTCTCCCACGTGGACGAGCCCCATCAGGGCGAAGTGATGCGCCGTGGCCTGCTCCCACGACGTGCCCGGAACACGATCGCGGAACAAGGCCGCGGCCCGGTCGGCGTCCACGATCGTCCGTCGAAAGTCTCCCACGAGGTAGTGCGAGACCGCCGAGTTCGCGATGGCGTACGCGATGCTCTGCGGATCGCCCGTGCGCTCGGCGATCGCGCTCGCCTTCTCGAGGTGCTCCGTCACCCGCTCCGCGGAGCGCACCCCCTTCGTGGCGAGGTACCCACCGCTGACCGCAAGCGCACGGGAGACGCGCGTCGGCTCGCCGGCCTGGAGCGCGAACAGCATCGCCCGCGCCTGGAAGACCGAGCCGTAAATGTGATCGCTGACACCCAGCGCGAAGGCGACCGACCAGCACACGTCCACGCGCGTGAGCTCGCGCGACGACACGCTCGACGCGTCGCGCTCCCGGTAGCGCATGCCTCGCAGGGCCAGGAGCGCGCGCCAGAAGACGAGCAGCACGAGCGCGTGGACCGGCGATCGCGGATACCCGAGCCCGAGCAACCCCAGGACCTCTCGGACCGCCACGATGCCCTCGTCGAAACGGCCCGAGCGCAAGAACTGCTCCGAGGCGCGGCGCCGGAGGTCGAGCGCCTCTCCGGGCGGCGCGGCATCGGCCGCGAGCGAGTAGGCCTTCGCGGCGAGCGCACCTCGGCCGGCGTTGGCGAGCGCTTCTCCCAGCCGGGCCCGAAGCGCGCGCTTCTTCGGATCGTCGTCGGCCGTCAGATCGAGGGCGCGCTCCCAGCACGCCGCGGCGCGATCGAACGCGAGCGCCTCGGTGGCCTGGTGCGCGGCTGCAACCGCGTACTTCGCCGCGCGCACCTGATTGCCGGCGCGGGCCCAGTGCAGCGAGAGCGCCTCGCCGTCGGGCCATCGCGACGCCTCGAGGGCCAGCGCCAGTCGCTTGTGGCACGCGGCCCGCTCGGACGCCGAGAGGCAGGCGACGACCGCTCCCCTCACGCGCTCGTGGTACGGCTCGATGCGGTCCGACGCGCGGGCCCCGCTCGTCTGCACGAGGTGCGCGACTCGGAGCTGCGACACGATTCGCGCGAAGGGCCCCATGTCCATGCCCGACGCGAGGGCCACCGTCTGCTGCGCCAGCGGTCTCCCCGCCACGGCCACCAGCTCCAGAGCCTCGCGCGCCGACTTCTCGAGGCGCGAGATCCGCGCGAGGAGCGCCTCGTCGAGATCGAACGTCGGCCGGACGAGCACGGTCGTGTCGTCGGGGTCGTCGCTGACGATCTCGCGGTCGGCGAGGAGCGCCGCGTGCCGCGCAAGCTCGTCGATGAAGAGCGGATGGCCCTGCGCCTCGCGGGCGATCGCCCCCGCGTCTCGCGCGCGATGCGGCGCCATGGACTCGAGCAGGCTGGTCGCCAGGGCGTGGGCGTCGTCCTCGGGCAGGCGATCGAGGTGCACGATGCGCACGGCACACGGCAGCTGCTCGGCGAAGTCCACCGGAGACCGCCGCGGCGTCCCGATCGACATCGTCACCTCCGGGATCGGCGTGTCCCGCACCGTGCCCACGAGCAGAACCGGCGGCGCGTCGGGTCCGCGCAGCAGCTCGGAGAGGAGCGACAGGCTGTCGGCGTCCGCCCACTGCAGATCGTCGATGGCCACGACGACGGGATGCCTCTCGCACAGACGCCCGACCAGGGTCCGCAGGGCGGCGAAGGCGCGGCGCCTCAGCTCGCGCGGGTCGCCGGGCTCTTCGGTCATGGCGAACGCGAACGCGCGCGAACGACGCAGCACGGGGAAGATCTGAACGAGAGGGCCGGCGCGGTCGGGCACCAGCTCGAGCGCCTCCTCGTCGGGGAGGCTCGCCAGATGGCCCGCCAGCGCGTCGACGGCGCCGTCGAACCCCTTGTAGGGGACCTGCTCCCGCTCGTAGCAGCGACCCGTCAGCACCACCGTCGTCGGGTGTGCCGCGGCGACGTCCTCCGTGAAGCGGCGCACGAGGCAGCTCTTGCCCACCCCGGATTCGCCGTCGACGAGGACGACGGTCGCCGACGACTCCATCGTCTCGAGAAAAGCCTGCTCCAGCTGCTCGAGCTCTCGGGCGCGGCCGACGAACGGCGCCCCGCGCGTGAGCGCGATCCCGGGCCCGGGCGCGCCGCTCGGGCGACCTCGCGGCGAGAGCGCCCGGAGGATCTCGTCCCCCGGCGGCCGCGCCGACGGCTCGACCTGGAGGAGGCGCATGCACAAGTCGTCGAGGTCGGCCGGCACGCCGGGGCTGAGCGCGCGCGGCGGCCGCGGCGTCCCCGTCTGCTTGTTCATCATGACCTCGAGCGAGGTCCCGTCGAACGGAAGCAGGCCGGTGAGCGCCTCGTAGAGCATGACCCCCAGCGCGTACCAGTCCGCCTCCGGGCCGACCGACTGCGACGTCGCCTGCTCCGGCGCCATGTACGCCGGTGTCCCGGCGATCTCGCCGTCGATCGAGGATCGCTCGGACACCTCGGCGATGAGCCCGAAGTCGAGCAGCACGACGCGCCCCGCGGGCGTCACGCGGACGTTGGACGGCTTGATGTCGCGGTGCACCTTGCCGGCGGCGTGGAGCGCCTCGAGGCCGCTGGCCAGCTGCGGGAGGGTCGCCCGCAGCCGTGTCTCGTCGAGGCGCACCGCCGCGCCCGCGCTCCGGCCGACGACGCGCTTGAAGTGGACCGGCGCGTCGTCGGCGGTGGAGCTCGGCCGGTCGCCCTCGTCCATCGCGAAGACGCCGCCCGACTCCATGGGCGCGCGCGGGCGGACGTACGAGAGAAAGTCGCTCCCCTCGACGAGCTCCATCGTGAAAAACCATTGATGACCTTCGGCGATGAGCTCGCCGAGGCTTACGAGGTTCCGGTGATGCAGGTCCTGCAGCGCGCGAAATTCGCGCTTGAACCGGAGGAGCGCCTCGGCGCCGGCCCGCCGCGAGCTCAGGCTCTTCAGCGTCTTCAGCGCGACGCGCGCGTTGCGCTCGCGATCGAAGGCCTCGAAGACGACGCCCATCGCGCCTTCGCCGAGAGGCCCGAGAACCTCGAATCGATCGGGTACCGAGAGCTCCAAGCGGCGGCCTTTCGCGCCGGAGGCGCATTCCCCCACGCTCAGCATGCTCCGGGGATGTTTCCGACGTGCGACAAGCCGCGTCAAAGGGCGACGATTTGGGCGAGCAGGTGCGAGGCCGACGGTTGACGTACGTGCGGCGGGCGACCTCTCGGTGCGCTATGCTTTCGGTGCGATGAGCAAGCGAAGAGTCCTTCCTCTCGCGACCGCATTCGCGGCGGCGGTGGCCCTCGCGGGGGCGCCCAGCACCGCGATGGCCCGCGGCGGTGGCGGTGGACACGGCGGTGGCGGACACGGTGGCGGCGGACACGTCGGCGGCTACGGCGGCTACGGCGGGTGGCACGGCGGTTATCACGGCGCCTATCGCGGGTTCGGCTACGGCGGCGTGTACATCGGCCCGCACGTCGGCTGGTATGGCGCGCCTTACTGGGGCGCCGGCTTCTGGGGCTGGCGCGGCACGGGCTGGGTGTGGATGGCCGGGCCCTGGTACGTATCGCCGGTGTACCCGGGCTGGGTGTGGGTCGCCGAGCAGTGGGTCTGGGACGGCCAGCAGTGGCAGTGGCAAGACGGCTACTGGGCGCCCGCCGGGTGAGAGGGTGCGCCGGCAGGGCGCGTCGAACATACCCCGCGAGCTTGAGAGCGGATTGTCTGAGCCAGGCTCCGCAAGGAGGCTGGCTCGAAAAGGTGCGCTGGCGTCGGCCCCTCGCTCGAAGTAGAGGAGGGCCGTCGACGTCGCCCTCGTAGCTCAGTGGACAGAGCAGCGCTTTCCTAAAGCGTTGGCCGCAGGTTCGACTCCTGCCGGGGGCGCTGAAGTACGCCGTCGAGCGACGATCGCCGCATCGCGCGGCGATCATCGCGACGTCACTGGTCGGTCGTCATGCCGATCGAGAAGGTCTGCGTCTGCCCGCTCTGCGAGAGGATCGCGAAGCCGCCGGCACCCATCGGCTCGGCGCTCATCTTCGTGATGGTCAGCTGTACGGTCTGCCCCGGAGCACCGGTCGAGGGGTTCAGCGTCAGCCCGAGCACCGTCGGCGCTCCCGTGAACTGGGCCAGGTCGAATGCCTGCAGCTGCATCGACGTGATGTCGGACGATCCGACGAGCAGCACGGGGATCGTGACCGTGGAGCCGACCGGGACCGTGACCACCGCCGTCGGCACGGGCATGCCATCACCGACGACGTCGAGCATCTCGGAGTTCGGCACCTGGGCGGCCGCGTAGAAATAGCTCGGCGAATCGGCGGGGACGCACGGCTCGGTGCCGGCCCATGCCGCGCGGTTGGAGTAGATCTTCTGCACGTACCAGGGGTACCCCGTCGGCTGGTAGTAGGCCGACTGGTCGAACTCGCACATGTCGCCGACCTCGCTCGCCTCGGCGAAGAGCCAGCCCGAGTGGTTCGAGTCGGGGGCGGCGTAGGCCGGCGCCGAGAACGGCTGCGGATCGGTGCAGGCCTCGATGAACTCGTGGCTCGCCGCGGTGGTCAGCCCGTCCATCACCGTCTCGCCCCCCTGGGTCGGGCACCGCGGCATCACCGCGTACGAGAAGGGCGTGCCGTCCGAGAGCTTCCAGCCGTTGTGGTACCCGCCGAAGCCGCTGCAGCTCGTCGCGCCCTCGAGCGTGATGGTCGTCGATTCCGGGTACCAGAGGGCGTAGACGGTATCGACCGCGGGCCGGGGGAACTGCGGATCGTTCGAGTCGATCTTGCCCGCGAGCCAGGTCTGGATGGCCGTGTCGTCGATCGTCGTCGGCGCCTTCTCGGTGAGGACGACCTGGGGGCCGGCCACCGCCTCCCCGACGCCGTAGTCGGCGGTGATCGCGTGCCAGTAGTCGGTGCAGCCGACGGACGCGGTGAAGTCCTCGAGCTCGTCGGCGTACGTATCGGCGGGCCAGGTCACCGAGATGAACGTCGGGTGGTGGAGCGTCGTGCCGCCGAAGCCGACGACCTGGGGTAGCGCGATGACGTCGGGCTCGGCGCCGGCGTCGAACGGGTCCGCGATGCCAGCGTCCGTCCGGGCGCAGTGGGGCGCTTGGTTCTGGTAGCCGCCGGTGTCCGGCGCCGCGTCCACGCCCGCCCCGGCGTCCACGGTCGCGCCGGCCTCGGGAGACTCCGTCGCGGCTTCCGGTGCCGCATCGGGCGGGGCGGAGCCGCCGTTGACGGAGCCCCCGCACCCGTAGAGAAGGCCGGCGGGCAGGGAGAGAGAGACGGCAACGAGGACAGCGGGTAGGGGGCGCACGGGCCGGCAGTATGGCCGTGCCCCGCGCGCGTGCAGCAAGCACGGCCTATCCGTTGATCCGCGTCAGCCGGCGTATCTCCACGGCGGAACTTTCGTCCGGCTACTCCCCGGGCTCGACCGGCACGTCGACACCGCGAGCCGCGCCGCCTCGCTCGCCGCCCAGCCGCCCCCTCGCGGCGTCGACGAGATCGACGCCCGTCGCGGCGCGCACCTGCTCGTTCGCCGCGATGATCGACCGCAACGCCGAGCTCGCGACTGCCCCGCCGCCGGAGCCGAGCACCACCAGACGGTCGACCTTCATCTCGCGCAGCGTCCCGGCGAGCTGCTCGAACACGGGCAGGACCTTCTGGAGCAGAAGCGCGTCGCGGCCTCTCGCACCGGAGGCCTTGTACGCCTCGGCCAGCGCCGTCATCGCCGCGGCCGACGCGCGCCCCTGCGCCACCACCCGGGCCGCCTGTCCCTTCGCCTGCGCCTCGGCCTTCTGCCGCTCCGCGTCGGCGGGGGCCACGACGTCTGCCTCGAGCTTGCGGCGCACTTGCTCGACGCGCGCCTCCCACGTCTTCAGCTGCGCGCCCGCCTCGGCAATCTCGGCGCGCACCTGCCCCTGCACCTCGGCGATGACCGCGGCCCGCTGCGTGGTGGCGGCCACGATGCGCCTCTCGTTCTCCTTCCGCGCGACCTGGATGTCGGCGTCGAGCTTCGAGATCTCCGCGTTCATCGTGTTCTCGGCCTTCTGCACCGCCGCCGTGGCGCGCGCGCGCACCTCGCCGATGGCCGCGTCACGCCGCACCTTCGCGCCCCGCACCCGCCCGACCGACGTGAGGTAGCCGACGTCGTCCGAGATGTTCTGGATCTGCAGGTTGTCGAGGACGAGCCCCAGACGCATCAGATCGCGGTCGGCCTCCTCGATGAGCTTCTGCTGAAAGACCACCTTCTTCTGGTTGATCTCCTCCGGCGTCAGCTCGGCGATGACGCCGCGGAGGTTCGCCTCGAGCGTGTCTTTCGCGATGAGCATGATCTGCTGCTGCGCGTAGCCGAGGAAGCGCTCGATGGCGTTGTGGAGGAGCGGCTCCTCGCTGGGGATCTTGATGTTCGCGATGGCGGTCACGTTGAGCGGCACTCCGCCCTTGGAGTACGCGCCCTGGACCGCCAGCTCGATGGCCATGTTCGTGAGCTGCATGCGGTCGACCACCTCGAAGAGGGGCACGCGCATGCCGCGACCGCCGCGCACCACGCGGAAGCCGAGCTCCTTGCCGTCCGGCGACTTCCAGTGGCGACCCGAGAAGATGAGCACCTCGCTGGGCGCGCACACGTAGAGGTTCCGGGTGACCGTGACGAGGACGAAGACCGCCGCGATGAGCAGCACCGCGACGACGACCCCGAGCGACGCGGGGCTCATCGGCCGCCTCCCGTCCCCGTGGAGGCCAGCATGGCCTGGACGTCGACGCCGGTGAGCTCTTTCAGCGTACCGAAGACCGCCCCCACGACCGCCGGGAAGCTCGCCGCCAGTGCGGGCAGCGCTCGTCCGTCGCCTCCGTCGATGACCTGCACCTCCGCCACCGTCACCCCTCTCGTCTTTTGCGCGACCCTCGCCACCAGCGTGTCGAGCTGCGACAGAACGAACATCTCGCGCGCGTCGGCGCCGGCGGTCGCAAGCGCTTGGCTCATGGCCCGCGTCGTCTCGGCGGTCGCCAGCCCCTGCTCGCGCTGCTGCGCCGCGGCTCCCTGCGCCAGGAGCTCGGCGCCCTTCCGCGCCGCCTCCGCGGGGAGGACGACCTCGCACTGGAGGCGCTTCGTCTCGAGCTGCTGCCGGAGCGTCTGCAGCTCCTGCTCCGCCTCGGCGCGCGCCTGCTCGGCCGCCACCACGGCCTCGCGCTCGACCGCCTGCGCCGCGCCCTCGAGCTGTCCGACGAGGGCCCGCAGCTCGTTGCGCTTCTGCGAGACCCCGATGTCGGCCTGTTTCTGCGCCAGCTCGGCCGCCTGGCGCGCGGCGGCCTCCTCCTGCTTGAACTCCTGGTTGGCCTGGTTCTCGGCGTTCTCCGCGTCGCGCAGCGCGTTGGCGATCTGGGTGCGCGCGATGTTCACGAGGTATTTCGCCTCGTCCTCGACGCGCTGGATCTTGAGCGTGTCGAGGTGGAGACCCAGCTTGTCGAACACCTCGCTCGTCGTCTCGAGGAGGCGGTTGGCGAACTCGATGCGGTCCTCGTTCACCTGCTCCGGCGTCAGCTGGGAGATGACGTCGCGGAGCGCGCCCTCGAGCGTCTGCTTGGCCGTCATGTGGATGGCCTCCGGGGGCAGCGTGAGGAAGCGCTCGACGGCGTTGTAGACGTACTGCGGGTGGCTGGTGACCTTGATGTTCGCGATGGCGTGCACGTCGAGAGGGATGCCGCCGTTCGAGAGCACCTTCGTGACCGCCAGCTCCGTCGGCATGAGGCGCAGATCCATGCGCGACACGGTCTGGAGGAACGGCACGCGCCAGTGCGATCCCGACTGGATCACGGTGTAGTTGGCGGCCTCGCCGGAGGGCAGCGTGTGCTTTTTGCCGGCGATGACGAGCAGCTCGTTCGGACGGCACACGAAGAGAAAGCGCCGGAGGAGCGCGAGGAACACGAGCAGACCGACCGAGACCGCCAGCGCGACGCCGATGACGATGACGAGCTGCTGCCCCTCCGGGGTGTCGGCAGGAGCGTCGGCGACTCTGGACTGTACCGGAGCGAATAGCGTGAGCATCTGGTCCCCTCCCGAGGAATGGCGTGCGAGGATACACCTAGGGTCGTCCGGCTCACTTGGAAGTGGGGCTGCGCGTCACCAGCGCCGCGCCCCCCTCGCGGACCTCGACGATGAGCACTTCGTCGTTTCGCGACAGCGGCTGGCCATCGTCGGTCGTGGCGAGCAGATCGACGTCGGCCCCCGCGACCCGCACGCGCACCTTGCCGGTCGCGGCTCCGCCGAACGGCACGAGCACCGCCGCCGACTTGCCCACCAGATCGGTCGACCGCACGGTGCCCGAGGCGCCGCTGCGCGAGGCGCGCCCGATGACGAAGCGCGCCATCGCGGCGGCGAGGACGCCGACGACGACGGCCCCGATCCCCGACGTCGGC
>JBEKGQ010000226.1:0-9487 GCA_050012715.1 Polyangiaceae bacterium | reverse complement strand
ATGCCGGTGAGCAGACCCCACCGGCGAGAGCACCTTGAGTGAAAAGGTACCCTCCAACAGAAAGACCGTCGGACTTCTCGGACCGTCGACCTGAAAGCGTTGGCTGGGAGCGGAAACGGGAACGCCTCGGGCTGCATTCCAGGCCGAGGCGGATTTCAGGATGCTCGGTCGAACCGAGGTCAGGGAAACAGGCACGCGCACTCTAGTGGGCGCCCCCCCTAGTTGTCAAATCCATTGTGACAACGCGTGTCTTTTTCGTGCTTTCGGCGTGGCGGCGGGGCCGACGTGTGACCACATCGAACCGCACGCACCCGCTGGGCTCCTCAGCCGGCGAGCTCCTCGGCGAGTCCCCAACGAACTCCGCGGTCGGACACCCGCACGTCGTTCGCACCCCAGTGCTCGAGAAGAGCCAGCGCGATCAGCCCTCCGGCGACGATGACGTCCGCCCGCTTGGGCTCCATGCCGGGCACGACACGCCGAGCGTCGAGAGGCAGAGCGGCCAGGCGCGCCACCGTTGCCTCGATGCGCCCGCGCGGGAGGACGTGGCCGTGAATCCGTGCGCCGTCGTAAGGGACGAGCCCGAGTGAGACCGCCGCGAGCGTGGTGACAGTGCCGGCGATTCCCACCGGGACGGGCACCCCCTGCAGGCCGGGGACGCCCGCGAAGGCGTCTCGGGCCGCACGCGTCACCGTCGCGCACTCTGCTGGCGTCGGCGGGTCGTGCGTGATGTGCCGCTCCGTCAACCGCACGCTGCCGACGTCGAAGCTCTCGGCGAACGCGATCACGGGGGGCTGCCCGGGACGCCCGATCACGACCTCGGTGCTGCCACCGCCGATGTCGAGGACCGCCACCTCCCCCTGGACATCCACCGGAAGCCCGCTCAGCGCGCCGCGAAATGTGAGCCGAGCTTCTTCCTCGCCGCTCACGACGAGCGCCTCGACGCCCAGCACCGCGAGCACGTCGGCGCGCACCTCGGCGCCGCCACCTGCGTCGCGCATGGCGCTCGTCCCCACCACGGCGACCTTCTCAGCGCCGGCCGCTCGAACGACGGCCGCGTACTCCTCGAGGCACGCGCGGGCACGCTCGATGGCGCCCGGCGAGAGGTGCTTCGTGCGATCGACGCCCTCTCCGAGACGGGTGATCGTGGCTCGTTCCTCCACCGCGCGAAGGACGCCGTCCTGCCCGCGCTCGGCCACCAGCAGGAGCACGGTGTTCGTACCTATGTCGATCGTCGCGACGCGCATCTTCGCTTCTACAAAACGAGACGGGGCCGATCCGATGGACCGACCCCGCCCAGCTTTCCGTTCGACGAAGCGGCTCAGCCGCCCGTCAGCTCCTTCAGGTTGAGCATCTCCGCGACGTCGGGCTGCAGCACGAGCTCGACGCGGCGGTTCTTCTGCTCCTCGTCACGCGACTGCATGTCGAGGCTCCCCGCGGCGGGGTCCATCTGCCCGTAGCCGACCGCGGAGAAGTGCGTCGCATTGAGCTCGCCTCCCGTGGGGATCCCGCGACCGTCCGGCCCCTTGTCCGGCGAGATCAGGAACACGAGGACGGTCCGTGCGCGCATGAGGCTAAGGCCCCAGTTGTCGATGAACTGCCCCGCGTACGGCTCCTTGTCGGTGTGCCCGGCGACCTGGAAATCCCGCTGGCTCAGCGTCGTGTCGGACTTGATGATGTCCGCCACCTGCTTGAGGATCCGCTTGCCCTCGGGCTTGAGCGAGTCTCGCCCCGAATCGAAGAGCACATCGCCCGGCAGCTGGATGACCATCTTGTTGTGGCGAATGAGCACGTTCAGACCGGCGCCGGTCAGCTTGTCGAGGCGCGACTTCAGGTCGCGGAAGCGCGACTTCATGTCGTCGAGCTGCTTGAGGCGCGCCTGGTATTCGGCCATCGCGGTCCGAAGCTTCGCCTTCTCCTCCTCCGACTTGGAGAGGCCGACGCCGAGGTCCTTGAGCTTCGCCTTGAGGTCCTCGATCTGCTGCTCGGCCTCCGTGTACTTCTGCTCGTCGTCGCCGTGGCGCTTGTTCGCCGCGTCGAGGTCGGCCTTGAGCTTCGCGATGTCGCGCTGAGCCGCTTGCCACTCGTCCTCGCCGTGGCCGCACCCCGCCAGCGCGAACGAAGACACGAGTACGGCGAAGAGGACGAGAAGCCGCGTTTTCACGTTGAGCATCGAGGACCTCGCTGGATGGCCAAGAAACGGTGGGACCGTATCGATGGCCTTCTCGAGGGTCAAGGCGCCGGGAACGGCCTGGACGATGGGCGTCCTGTCAACTTTTCTGATTGACAGGTGACGTACGTGACCATATACGTCACTTAGATCACCTCTAAAGGAGGACTCTATGGCTGGTAAGAAGGGTGCCAAGAAGAAGAGCGGGAAGAAGACCAAGACGACCAAGAAGGCTGCCAAGACGGCGAAGAAGCCGGCGAAGCGCAAGGCTGCAAAAAAGCCAGCAAAACGGGCAGCCGCCAGGAAGCCCGCGAAAAAGGCGGCGCCTCGGTCAGCAGCGAAGACCCCCGCGGCGGCACCCAAAGCCGCTACGAAGGCCGCTCCGCCGGCCGGTGTGCCGTCGATGCTGGGCGGTGCTCCAACGTCCAGCCATGGGCTGGACGACGGAGAGGAATAGGAAGTCTTGTCTTAGGTTTGGCTCGGTTCCCCCAAGTCTCCGAGCCTTGCGCCCGCCGCCGACGAAACGACGGGCACCAAGAAACGATGGGCGCCTCAGCTGCTGGGGGGCGCCTTTCGTGTTTTGTCGGGTCCCTTACTCCCCGAGATAGAGCTTCAGGGCCTCTGCTGCAGCGCGTCGGTCGAAGAGAACCTCCGCCAGCTCCTCTCGACGGCCGATGGCATCGAACAGCTCGGTGAGAAAGCCGTGGAACTGCTCCGCTTCGTCGATGGCCACCTGCAGGCCCGCCGGGTCCAGGAGGTCGGCCTCCCGCACGTGCGCCATCGCTTCGAGGAACGCGTCCACCCGCGGGTAGTCCGCCGTTCGCAGGAGCGGGTAGCCCATGGCGCGGAAGTACGCCATGAACTCGCGCACGAAGGCCATTGGTGAGACTCCGCCCCAGCGGTCTTGTCCCGCGCCGCTGACGGATCGAGCCTTCAGCGCGAAGGCGCGAACGATCTGCGCGAACATCCACACGTCGCGCCGCAGTCGCTCGCTGAGGACACGCCGCGCAGTTTCGTCGTCGAAGACGCCGCGGGCGTCGAGACGGGCGCCCAGGGACTTGCCCACGAACATCACGGCGTTCTGAAGGGCGGGTCGCAGGTTCGAAGCGAGACGCAGGACGGAAGCACGAAGCTCGTCGGGGTTCGGGGCGAGATCGATCGCCGGGAAGTCTCGCTCGAAGGCGCGACGCATCTCCAGGCGCAGGTTCGCGGCCACGCCCTCCAGCGTCGCCTTGATGTCGCGGACCTCGTGTCCCCTCGCGAGGAGCCTCTCGTATTCGGAGGCCAGCTCGGCCGCGGATACGCGAAAGCAGTCGGCCTCGAAGCCTTCGGCGAGGAGGGGGCCCGCTCGACTCCTCAAGTAGCCGGAAAGCGCGCGGGCGTCGGAGCGCAGCACGCTGAGGACCAGGTACACGACCGCAACCGAGCGGCGAGGGCTGTCCGTCGATTCTCGCGCAACGGTCTCGGCCAGCGACAGGTACCGGAGCATCCGGAAGAGCGCGAGCAGCGTCAGGGCCACGAGGCGGCGAGCTTGCTCCCCCGGCACCGAACGAATGAGATCGAGCATCTGCGCTTTGGTGATGCGATCGAACTCGGGACGGAACTCGAGGGCGTGGAGCGGATTGAAGTAGACGCTCTGCGCGATCTCTCGCTGCGCCACCCCGAGGAGCGCGTAGAAGAGCCGGAACGGAACCCGCTGAAGGCGCGTGATCCCGGTCGTCACCTCCAGCAGGTTGGTCATCGCGTGCCGGAGCACGTAGAGCGACCGCTCCGGCGTGCCCTGCGCGAGCGCCTCCCCGACGAGACGCGTGCGCGCCCGGTCGTCGGGCAACACCGTCTCCAGGTATCGCTGGAACACGAACGCCCGCTCCCCCTCGCCGAGGAGCCCGCGACACGTGTTCGCGACCCGTCCGAGCGCCTCGCGCACGAGGGCCGCGTGCTCGCGGAAGTCCTGGGCCACCACGGGGGTCTTGCGCGTCGGGCCCGGGTGGTTGCGCGGGTTCGCGAAGCACGCCAGCCCCTTGAGCAGGATCTCGAGCTCGAAGAGGCTCTCGACCTTGTGCTCGACGGGCAGACTCGCGAGCCACGCTTCGCGAGCCTGCGCGTGCTCCCGGCGTAACCCCCGCGTGTCGCGGAGCAGATCGTCGTAGACGTCGCGCTCCTCGGGAGGTCGCTCGAGCCCTACCGTCGTCACTCGGCGATGCTACCTCGCCGTACGCGGTCGCGTCGCGCCGGAAGGCTTTCCGCCGAGGAGCGTGTCGAGGCGCCCCACCCGGTCTCCCAGCATGCGTGCCATCACGTGCTGGACGTCGCGCTTCTGCCTCTGCGCGAGCAGCGTGATGTCGAGCGCGACCTGCGACGTGGCCACCTCGGCGATGGCCGGGGTCTCGCTCACCACGCCGTCGTCCTTGTCGGTCCCTTCGGCGGCGGCGATGAGTGTTCGTGCATCGTCCGCGACGACGATGAGGCGGTGCTTCCAGAAGCTCTCCAGCGCGTGCTGATCGAGCTCGTAGCTGAACACCTCGCCCGGCAGCTTGGGGAGCTCGGCGTGCGAGAACGTCACCACGTAGACCCGGCGCTTCGCGGCCTTCTTCAGCTCGGGCACGAGGCGCTCCACCTCGCGCGGCCAGCCGCTGATCACCAGCCGGTCCTCGGCGGCGGCGATGAGCCGCTCGGCTTCCTCGAGTACTCGAGCGTAGCCGCGCACGCTGAACGCGTCCGGCGCCGCGGGCGTCGCGTCGAGCTCGACGATCGCTTCCTCGAGCGCGGTGGCCTGGCCGTCGAACCGCTTGCGCAGGAGGGTCAGCACCTCCTGCGGCGGCGCACCCGCGAACCGTTCGGGCGTCCCGGCGATCGCGCGGGCCGCGCCGACGGCGACGAGCCGCCGCAGGACCCCGTACACGGCGGAGCGCGGAATCTGTGCCCGCACGCCGACCTCGTACCCCGTCGCCGGGCTCTCGAGGAGGAGCGCGCGATACGCGCGCGACTCGTTCAAGCTGAAACCCAGCGCCACGAGCGCCGACACGACGTCCGGTTCGGCCATACCGCCCCCTTCTCCCACGGAACGCCGCCGAGGGGAACCTCGGGGCGCTCCCGCCCGTGGGTGGGGAACCTACCCACGGGCCCCGCCCCTCCGGCCAAAAAAAAAGGCCTGAATCCGGCAATCCTTGGATAACCTCGGCGCGTAGTTTCACCGAGCCGGCGCGGGTCGCCGGGCAAACAAGGGACGCTCCTCTAACGGAGCGAGGAGACCACGGACATGAACATCGCGAAGGCTCTGGCAGTGTCGGCGGTTGCGGGAATGCTGATGGGCTCCATGGTCGCGTGCGGCGGCGGCAACGCCGGCGGCGCCGGTGCCACGGACCCCGCGGCGGGCGGCAAGAGCTCCTGCAGCGGCAACGGTGGCGCGGCGCCCGCCTCGAGCGGGAAGTCGTCGTGCAGCGGCGCGTCGGGCGGCAAGTCGTCCTGCAGCGCCGGCGGCGGCGCGGCTCCGGCTCCGAAGTACTGAGACCGGTCGGGAAGACGCCGGGTCGTGCGAGAGCGCGATCCGGCGTCGTCCTTTAAGCCGTCCACGAGAGCCGACTGCACCATGGGGTTCCGCCAGCGACACGCCATCCCCGACCTCGGCGTCGGCGTGGGGTTTCGCAAGCCTCACGTCGGGCATGTCCTCCGCCATCGACCGCCGATGGATTGGTTCGAGATCATCAGCGAGAACTACTTCGCCGAAGGGGGCATCCAGCGAAGGAACCTCGAGGAGCTGCGAGCCGCTTATCGCGTCGTCCCCCATGGGGTCTCACTCTCCATCGGAGGGGCCGAGCCGCTCGACGCCGACTACCTGTCGCGGCTCCGCGCGCTCGTGCGCCGCCTCGACGCTCCGTGGTGCAGCGACCACCTCTGCTGGACGGGCTTCGGCCGCGTCGACGTGCACGATCTGCTGCCGCTGCCGTTCACCGCGTCGACGCTCACCCACGTCGTGGAGCGCGTGAAGCGCGTGCAAGGCGAGCTCGGCGTCCCGTTCGCGCTCGAGAACGCGTCCTCCTACATGGAGTATCGAGAGAGCACGATGCCCGAGCACGCGTTCCTCGCGGAGCTGGCCGAGCGCAGCGACTGTGGCCTGCTCCTCGACGTCAACAACGTCTACGTCAGCGCGCACAACCACGGCTTCGACGCGCGGGCGTACATCGACGCGATCCCGGCCGATCGGGTCGTGCAGATTCACGTGGCGGGGCACACCGACAAGGGAAGTTACCTTCTCGACACGCACAGCGACCACGTGAAGCCCGAGGTGTGGGATCTCTATCGACGTGCGCTCCGCCGCTCGGGCCCGACCTCGACGCTCGTGGAGTGGGACGAGAGCATCCCGGCGTGGGACGTCCTGTCCGAGGAGGCCGCCCGTGCGCGCGCCGTGCGCGACGAAGTCCTCGCGCCGAAGGAGCCGTCGTGGGCGAGCGCGACCTAGCCGGCCTTCAGCGGTTCGTGACCGATGCGGTGCGGGGCGCCGTACCCATCGGCGACGACGCGGAGCTCGTCGCCCGGGCGGGGGCGCTCCTCTCCGCGAGCCCTCGCGGCATGGACCCGCAAGACCGCCTCGAGGTCTACCGCGAGCAGTTCTGGCTCCGGCACCTGGCGAGCCTCGACGAGGACTTTCCCACGCTCACGTGGGTGCTCGGCGGTCCGGACGAGTTCCGCCGGCTCGCCAGGGGATACCTCCGCGCATGTCCGCCTCGGACCTGGGACCTGCAGCGCCTCGGGGCCGACGTCTCGTCGTATCTGGCCGCCGACGCACGCTGGGGCCACGACGTGCTCGCCCGGGACGCGGCGCGTCTCGATTGGGCCTTCATGGAGGCGTTCGACGCGCCCGACTCGCCGCCGTTCGACCCGGGTGTGCTGGCCGCGACGCCGGAAGATGCCTGGCCCCGGGCCCGGATCGATCTCCACGCATCGCTGCGCCTCCTCGTTCTCTCGCACCCCGTTCACGACCTTCGCGACGCCGTGCGCGCGGGCGCCGCCGTCGAGCGCCCCGCCGCCCTGCCGACGCACCTCGTCGTTCATCGTGATGCCGCCTGCTTCCTCCACGCCGTCGTCGTGGACCCCCTCGCCTTCGAGCTCCTGGAGACGCTGCGCGGGGGCGTCCCCCTGGGGGAGGCCTGCGAGGCCGCCGCCCGGGCGAGCCAGCGCGACCCGCTCGAGATCGGCGACCGGCTCGGCGCCTGGTTCGCGCAGTGGACCACCGGCGGCTGGATCCGCGGCGTGCGCCTCGAAGCCTGACCGATCTCGCCCGAGTGGGATCGCGCCTAGGGCGCGGTCGTGCCTTGTCCCTGCCCCCGCACCGACTGGCGAGGCTGGAAGTTGAACGGGTAGAACGCCTTCGTCTCATAGCCGCCCGGGCTGGGCGCGAAGAGGATCTTCTTGATGACGTTGCCGACGCACGCGACGACGCTCGACTCGGTGATCTGGCTTCGCTCCGTGTCCTGCGAGATCTGCGTCACGTTGCCCTTGGGGTCGATCGTCCACTGCATGAGCAGGTCGCCCTTGATGCCCGGGTGGGTGTTCAAGGCGGCGTCGTAGCAGGCGCGGGCCTCGTCCCGGTGCGCCACGATGATGGCGCGGAGGTCGGCTGGTCCACGCCCGGGCTCGTGGGTGTGTGGACCTTTGGTCGGTGCGGCCGCGCTTCCGGTCGTCGAGGCGACCGTCGTCGTCTGCGTCAGCTTCGCGCCCTGCAGGTCGCCCCCGGCCCCGAGGGTCGTCGTCGTCGTCGTGGTCGGCCCCGCGTCGGCCGGGGCCGGCACGCTCGTGTCGGCCCCGGATGCCGCCGCGGAGGAAGCGCCGCCGGCGGGCGTCGCTGCGCCGGCGACCGTGCCGCCGCCGCCACCACAGGCGAGACCCGCGAAGGGGAGCGTGACGAGCGTGGCGAGCACCGCGAGGGCGAGAGGGCTTCGCATCCGCCAGAGGTTACTACAAGCCCGACTCGACGGACCCGCTCCCGCATGGTTTGCTTGGTTCGCCGTGTCGGAGTCGAACCCCGCGCCGGGGCCCCCGCCCAAGCTCGAGCGGCTCGGCGCCTACGAGCTGCTCCTCGAGCTCGCCTCCGGCGGGATGGCGACCGTTCACCTGGCGCGCGCCACCGACAAGCGGCAGGGACCCCCCCTCGTCGCGGTCAAGCGCCCGCACCGCCACCTGCAGGGCGACAAGACGTTCCTCACGATGCTGGTCGACGAGGCGCGCCTCGCCTCGGCCATCAATCACCCGAACGTCGTCAAGGTCCGCGAGCTCAGCTTCGACGGCGGCATGCCTTTCATCGTCATGGACTACGTCGAGGGGACGTCGCTCGCCGAGCTGCGGCGCGAGCTCTCCGCGATCGGCCGCGCCATCGACGTCCGCGTCGCGGTGCGCCTCATCGTCGACGCGCTCCTGGGCCTCCACGCCGCGCACGAGCTGAAGGACGACAACGGCAAGCCGCTGCACATCATCCACCGCGACGTCTCGCCTCACAACGTCCTCATCGGCTGCGACGGGCGCGCCTACGTCACCGACTTCGGAATCGCCAAGGCGGAGGATCGCATCCAGACGACCCGCACCCACGAGGTGAAGGGCAAGCTCGCCTACCTCGCGCCCGAGCGCATCGACAAGCGCCGCATGTGCACCGTCCAGAGCGACGTCTTCTCGATGGCGGTGGTCCTCTGGGAGTGCTTCGCCGGGCGCCGTCTCTTTCGGGGCGAGGAGGCGGTGGACATCCTGCAGGACGTCATCAACGCCCCGATCGCCACCCTCAAGCAGATCGGCGCGCAGATCCCCCAGCCGCTCGACGACGTCATCGCCCGCGCGCTCTCGCGCGACCTCGACACGCGCTACGCGACCGCGCTCGACTTCGCCCAGGCGGTCGAGCGCGCGGCCGGGCCGGAGCACACCGGCACCCACGCCGACGTCGCGCGGCTGATGGAGGCCATCTTCGGCGCCCGCATGGCCGTCCGTCAGGAGCACGTGCGCGCCACCATCGGACCGGGGGAGATGACCGACCTCCTCCGCGAGTCGGGCCTGCCGACGCGCGACCGCGTCTCGATGGCCGACGTCCCCACCGGGCAGCTGCTCGCGGAGCTGGCGCCGCCGGCGCCGACCGGGCGCTACGCGATCGGCACCGAGCTTCGGGCGGAGGTCGCCAAGCTGCGCCCGCGGAAGCTTCCCTGGTGGGGAATCGGCGCCGTCACCGGCGGGATCGTCATCGGCGCCGTCCTCACGCTCGCGATCGTCGCCAATCGCGCGAAGCCCGGCCCCATCGTCATCCGCGGCACGGCGCCCGCGCCTTCGGTCACCGAGATCGTC
>JBEKGQ010000225.1:0-9517 GCA_050012715.1 Polyangiaceae bacterium | reverse complement strand
TCGTGCCGCAGACGCCCGCCGTACAGGCCTGGTAGCTCGGACAGTCGCCCGCCGCCGCGCAGCCGCACGTCCCGGTCGACTCGCAGAAGTGGCCGGCCGGCGACGTCGAGCAGCTCGTGCAGGCGCCGCCGTCGACCCCGCACGCCGCGTTGTCGGCGGTTCCGGGGACGCACGTTCCCGCCGACGAGCAGCAGCCGCCGTTGCAGCTGATGGCCGAGCTGCACCCCACGCCGCAGGTATGGGCGACCGGATTGCACGCCTGGTTCGCCGGGCAATCGGTGGAGGTGGCGCAGCCGCAGCTGCCCTGGATGCAGTGGTTGGTGCCGGTGCAGGCGCCGCACGACGCGCCCATCGTGCCGCACTCGCTGTCCGTGGTGCTCGTGACGCAGGTCCCGGTCGGGTCGCAGCACCCGCTCGGGCAGGTCGCCGCCGTGCACTTGGCGGCGCACTGACCCGCCGTGCACGTCTGGGCCGTCGTGCACTGGCGGCACGACCCGCCCCCGGTGGCGCAGTTCGTCGACGACTCTTCCGTGTGGCACGCGCCGTCGGAGCCGCAGCAGCCGGTCGCGCAGGTCGAGGGGCCGCACGGGGCAGCCGCCTCGCCCGCGTCGCCGACGTTCGCGACCGTCGGCGCGGAGTCCGCCGGCGCGTCCCCCGTCGACGTCTCCGTCACGACGTCCGCCCCGCCTTCGACCGGGCCGCCCTCGATCGTCGCGTCGACGCCGCCTTCGCTCGTTCGGTCGACGCCGCCCTCGCTCGTCCCGTCGACGCCGCCCTCGGTCGTCGCGTCGACGCCGCCCTCGTCGGGCGCGGGGACGTCGTGGAGGCCCAGGAGGGCGCCGCACGCGGCGATCGAGGCCGCCGTCGCGATCAACCCGGCGGCGCGAAGGGCGTGCCTCCAGAGCATCAGAAACCACCCGTCACGAAGAGCCCCGCGCCGCCGGGCCCGGCCGCGGGCAGCAGACCGATGGTGCTCGTCATCGCCGGCTTCGCGTCATCGGTGTGGGGCGTCGTGAGCCAGAGGACGCCGCCCGCCGCGAGCAAGGCGCCGCCGGCGACGAACGCGATGGTCGAGATGGTCGCGCTGCTCGATGCGCTGTCGTGATCCGTCACGGCCTGCGCGTGCTGCGGACAGTTGGCCGAGCTCGGGCACTCGCTCTGGGAGGAGCTCCAGCGCGAGCGCGCCATGAGGCCGAACACCGTGCCCGCGCCAATCCCCACGACGCCGACGCCTCCCGCGACGAACGCGAGCGTCTTCTGCGTGCTCCAGCCGGCCGTGTCCGGATGGACGACCGCGGGGGGCGCAGGGATGGTGGCGGGGACGGCGGGCGGGAGCGCCGGGACGAGGACAGGCTCGTGTCGCCCATTCTCGCCTTCGCGGAAGGTGACGGTCCGTTCGACGGGGGTACGCCCCGTGACCGCGAAGACGAACCGGTGGTCGCCCGGGTCCGCCGAGACCGGAGCGCCGGGCGACGTGTCGGGCACGGGCTGGCCGTCCATCGTCGCCTGGAACGCGACGGCGGCTCCCGATGGGTCCTTCACGTCGAAGACGACGCTCGGCATCGCCGCGTCGATCTGGTCGACGCGCTTCTGGCAAGCGGTGCGCATGAGCGCCGGGCACTCGGTGGCCGCGCATTTCAGCGACAACGCACGCGCGTCGATCAGCTTGTGCTCGGAGCGCCGCTGGATGGAGCTCTCGTTGGCGGCGATGCACGCGGAGAGGACCGGATCGTCCGCGCGGGCGGTGCGCGAGGCCGACGCGGTGGTCGCCAGGACGCCGACTGTGCTTGCGATGAGCGCCCGTCGCACGCGGGTAGAGACGCGACCCCCCATGAGCGCTACCTGCAGACCTGCTTGAAGTGCGTGTTGCCGTCGACGTCGACGTACGGGACCGCCGAGCAGACGGGCTTGGCGGGACCGCCGGCACCCAAGTGAACGGCCGGCGCGACCTGCGTCGGCGCATGCGGCGGGGCCGAGGGCACGTGCGGTGCGGACGGCGGCGCAGGGGAGACCGGCGGGGCCGCGGGCGCTGGCGCGCTCGCCGTCCGAGCGGGGCTGAGCTCGGGTTGCGCGGCGACGGGCGCGGCCCCCGCCGTCGTCGCGGGCGGGTTCGGTGCAGCCGCCGCGGTCGCCTGAGCCGCGACCTCCGTCGACGCCGTCGCCGACGCAGGAGCCGCGACGAGGGCCGTCGACGCCGTCGGCGCGCTGCCAGGTGCAGGGTGGACACGGCTCTTCACGATCACCACGACCGCGGCGATCGAGAGCAGGGCCGTCCCGGCGACGAGGCCCACGACGGCCGTCGCCCGGCCGCGGCCGCCCGGCGCCGTCTGGCCCCAGCCCGAGATCGTGCCGCCCGGGGGCGGGCCCGGGTGGACAAGGGGCTGGCTCCCGGCGAGCGAAGGCCTCGCGAGCCCGGCGTTCTGGATGATGCGCGTGATCTTCTCCACCGACGCCAGCGCCCTCTTCGGCGCGAGGTCGGCCAGGGCCGTCGCGAGCTCGGCGACGTTGGCGTACCGATTGGCGCGGTCCTTCTCCAGGCAACGCTGGACGACCTGCTCGAACGCGACGGGGATGCCCGGGCGCATCGCGCGGACCGACGGCGTCGGCCCGGTGACGACGTTCAGCGCGAGATCCGGAATGCCCTCCCCGTTGAAGGGCACCTGGCCGGTGACGAGCTCGAAGAGAATGACGCCGAGCGCCCAGATGTCGGTGCGCCCATCGACGGTCTTGCTGGCCTGCATCTGCTCCGGCGACATGTAGAGGGGCGAGCCCATGAGCGACTGCGTCCGGGTCATGCCCAAGTCGGGCCCGGCGGCCGAGACCCCGGTCAGCTTCGAGATGCCGAAGTCGAGGACCTTGATCGCGGGCATCCCGTCGGAGCGGACGATGCAGAACAGGTTCGACGGCTTGAGGTCGCGATGGATGATGCCGAGCGCGTGCGCGTCGGCGATGGCCTCGCACGCCTGCAGCACGAACTCGACCGCCTGCTCGACCGGCAGCGCGCCGCGATCCTCGAGCCACCCGTGCAGGTCGCGACCCTCGAGGTACTCCATGACCATGTAGGGCGCGCCGCTGTCCAGGCGGCCGACGTCCGTGACGCGCGCGACGTGCTCGCTCTTGATCTTGACCGCCGCGCGCGCCTCGCGATCGAACCGGGCGACCGCCTCGGGGTTCGTGAGCGCCTCGGGGCGGAGGAACTTCAGCGCGACGCGCTCGTCGAGCTGCAGGTGGTGCGCGCAGACCACGACGCCCATGCCGCCGACTCCGAGGAGCCGCTCGACGCGGAACTTGCCGGCGAGGACGTCGCCCGGCTCGGGGAGGCTCACGGACACGCGGCGATTGTAGCCGAGAGGGCACGGCAGGGCAGCCAGAGCCTGAATTCAGGCCCGAGAGAAGAGATCGTCGTCCATCGTGTGCTAGGATTTTGCGCGCGGCGGCAGACGGGGGGTAGAGAGGCTGCTCATGCGAATCGGTCGGGACTGCGCTCTCTTCGTGCTGCTGCTCGTCGGCTGCAGCAGCGGCTTCAGTGCGGCCCCGGGCGACGGCGGCAGCGACACCGGGGGTGGCCCGGCCGATTCGTCGATGACGGACGTCGTCGTCAGCGTCGAGGGCGGCAGCGACGCGACGGCGGACGGCGCCATGAGCGGCGAGACGGGCACGACCGACGCGGGAGAGGGTGGCGCGGACGGGGGTTGCTCCGGCCTCGTGTGCGGCGGCGCGTGCGTCCCGAACGACGTGCACAACTGCGGCGCGTGCGGCCACGACTGCACCGCCCTTCCGCACGTGAGCGGCCCGGTGTCCTGCTCCGCGGCGGGCGCCTGCGTCTTCCCCGTGTCGTCGTGCGCGCCCGGCTGGACGCAGTGCCTGACGAACGCCGACCTCGGGTGCGAGACGAACATCGCGACCACCGCCAACTGCGGCAGCTGCGGCAACATGTGCACGGGGAGCACTCCCGTGTGCAGCGGCTCGGGCAGCACCTACGCGTGCGCGTCGGGCTGCCCCACGGCGGACCCGACGCTGTGCAGCGGCACCTGCGTCGACACGACGAGCAACGCCAGCGACTGCAACGCCTGCGGCAACGTGTGCATGACGAGCGTGACCCACGCCCAGGCGACGTGCGTCAGCAGCGCGTGCTCGTTCTCGTGCAACTCGGGCTACACCGACTGCACCGGGGCGTGCGTCGACACGACGAGCGACAGCAACAACTGCAACGGCTGCGGCATCAAGTGCGGCACGAACATGCAGTGCGTGAACAGCGCGTGCGAGTGCACGGCGGGGCTCACGAACTGCAACGGCACGTGTGTCAACACGAGCAGCACCGTCGCGGACTGCGGCACCTGCGGGCACGACTGCATGGGCGGCGCGTGCACGAGCGGCGTCTGCAAGCCCTGGGTCGTGGCAAAATCCCCCACCACGAAGACCATCAACGCCATCGCGGCGGACAGCCAGTACTTCGTCTGGAGCGACGACGGGCTCGGCGCGGTGCTCGACGTGCCGCTGACGGGCGCAACCGCGACGACGGCCGTGACGGTTGCGACCGTGCCTTCCGTGGCCGGCGTTGCCGTGGCGGGTACCCGCGTCGAGCTCCTGGCGAACGCCTCCGGGACGAGCAACCTGGCGCTCTGGAGCGGGACCGCGGGCCAGGCGTCTTCCGCGAGCGTCGTCTATTCGACGGGCGCCCCGGTGGGAGGCTATCAGGGCCCCGTCTTCGACCCGGCAGGGAACTCGGCGTTCGGCTACGGGCTCGAAGGACAGCAGGTCGAGGTTTGCGCGGGTGGCACGACGTGCACCGTCCTCTACACCGAGGCGACCCTGGGGACAGAGATTCGGGCCGCGCCCGGCAAGTACTTCCTTCTGGACCAGGCCGGCAACGTCTGGGTGAACTCGGCCACCGGGAGCTCGCTCGTGACCGCGGCCCCGGGCGCCACTTCGCTGGCGGTGGACTCGGTCAACGTCTACTGGTCGACGTCCACGACCGCCGGTGGCCCGACCATGTCCTCCATCTACGCCTCGTCGCTCGCGTCTGGCACCATCACGACGCTCGTGACGCTGCCGGTGTCGATCGACAGCCTGGCCGCCGACGGCACCAACGTCTACTTCAACAGCAACGAGACGAGCATCCAGTACGTGCCCATCACCTCCTCCGGCGCTTCCTCGGCGAAGACGCTCACGACGGCGGCGATCGACGACGGGGTCAATACGGGCATCGTCGCCGCGGCCGGGCTGATCTTCTGGGACTTGCAGGACCAGAGCACGGTCTACGCCGTCCGCTTCCCCTGAGCGGCGCGCGCCCTCCACGGAGTCGGAGTTAGTTGGTCGGAGCGGGCTCGGCGAGGAGCGAGCGCACCGTGGCTTCGATGCGGGCATCGGAGCCCGGGTCGAAGCCGATCGCGACGTCGCGGACCACGCCGCGCTTGTCGATGATGACCAGGGTCGGCAGGCTCGCGACGCCGTAGGCGCGCGTCGTGGCGCCGTGCTTGTCCGTCGCCACGCCGTACCGCATCCCCATGTGCTGCGTGAACGTGGCCACGTCCTGCGCGTCCTCCGTCGAGACGCCGAGGACGCTCAGACCTTGCGCCCCGAAGCGCGCCTGGAGCGCGTCGAGCTTCGGGATCGAGACGCGGCACGGGGCGCACCAGGTCGCCCAGAAGTCGAGGAGGACCACGCGGCCGCGCATCGCTCCGATCGAGGCGGGGAAGGCTCCGCTGATGACGCCCACGTCCTTCCACGTCGGGGCGAACGCGCCGACGAGGTCCATGCGCATCATGTCGTCCTGCGACGGGAACGGAGCTAGCGTCACGCGGGCCGTCTGCTCCTTGCCGGCGTGGGCGAACACCACGTCCACCCCGTCGCCGGGGGCGAGGCCGCTCACCGCGTGGACGACGTCCGAGCCGTGCGCCACGGCCGCCCCACCGACGCGGAGCACGTGGTCGCCCTCGTGGATCCCGGCCTTGTCGGCGGGCGATCCTCGGATGACGTGGCTCACGAGCACCCCGGGGGCCTGCGGATCGGGCTCCATCGCGATGCCCAGCCAGGGCCTCGCGCCCGCGACCTGCGCGCTCGCGACGCCCGCCTCGGCCACGACGACCGTGGCGGCGCTCGCCACGAGCGCGGCGAGACCGACACGCCCTAGTAGCCAGTTCTGCGCGCGCATTGCCCGCGTCTAGCATGGCTGGGGACGGGGCCCGGGACAAGGATCGCTACTGGCAAACGCCGACGGGCTGCTGGTTCGGGAAGTTGCACACCAAGCTGCAGCACTCCGCCGCGAGCTTGCAGGGCTGATTCTTCGTCGCGCACACCGGGCTTCCGGAGCTGGATCCGGACCCACCGCTGCTCCCGCCGGAGCTCGATCCACCGCCGCTGCTGGAGCTCGAGCCGTCGGTGCCAGTGTCGACGCCGGTATCCAGACCGGTGTCGATCCCGGTATCTGCGCCGGTCTCGGGCCCCGTCTCGGGAGCGGCGTCCTCGGGGTTGGCATCGGGCCCCGCTTCCTGCCCCGCCTCGTTCCCGCTATCGACACCGCCGGAGCTCGACCCGCTGCTACTGCCGGAGCTCGAGCTGCTGCTATCCGCGGGCGGCTCGCACTGGCCGCCGACGCAGGTATCCCCGGTCGCGCACTTGAAGCCGCACTTTCCGCAGTTGTCGGGATCGTCGGACAGGTTTGCGCAGTACCCCTCGAGCGAGCCGCAGAGGGTCTGTCCGCCCATACACGCGTCGGAACTGACGAGCGCGTCGTTCGCGCCCACCGAGTCGGTCGTCGCGTCCGAAGGCGGGACGCTGGAGTCGTTGACGGCGCCATCGCTGCCCGAGGACGATGACGAGGAATCGAGCGGCCCCGTGCCGTCCATCCCGCCCGTGCCGCCGTCCGACGGTCCGCCCGAGCTGTTGGAGCCGCAGGCCGCATGCGCAACGAGGCCAGCGAAGCAGACGCTGGAGGCGAGAAGACGGATCCACGTGTGGCCCCCACGACTCTTCATCTTGGTCACCCCGCAGGCGAAGGCGCCGTCGACAATGCCGGCCAGATGAGACTACGCCTCGGTGGCGAGCTACGGCAAGAATCGTCCAGTCACGCTCGCCGGACTCGAGCCCACAAAAACGCTGTGGCGCGCCCTCGGTGAACAGAGGTGCGCGCCACGGAAGGCCGAAGGATCAGACGTCGGCCAAATCTACCTGCGGGTGCGTCGAGTCGAAGAAAAGAAGAGACCGAAAGACGACGGAAGATGAAGTGAGAAAGAGAAGAGGACTAAGCGAAGCGGTTTCAAGCGAGTCAGGCCAAGAGAAGAAAGCAGGGCCGAGCAAGGAAGGGATGTCGTTGCTTGGCTCCTGCAACGCCTGAAAGACCGCAGCCCACGGCCCTCCCGGCGGGCGGTCCATGAGCAGTGCTCGTGCCAGGGGGTCGCGGGAGGGGTCAAGTGCCGGCAAGCTCTGATGTTTTCGGTGGATCCGCGTGGATGGACGAGAGGGAAGGATGGCAATGCAGTCGTGCTCTCGCCGTGGGTATGCAAAGGTTGCGAGCCGCCGTAAGAGCCGGAAAAACCCGAGGCTGGATGAGGCGTTGACAGAGCCGAGGGGGCGAGTATCGTCCGCAACCCCGAAAGGGGTCTGCGCCCATAGCTCAGCTGGATAGAGCACTGGTCTACGGAACCAGGTGTCGGAAGTTCGAATCTTCCTGGGCGCGCTGAAGGCGGGGGGGGACTGAGGAGAGGAGGTCGCGCGGTTGCCCGGCAGGGCGACGGCGCCGTGGAACGTCGCGCGCGTCCAACACTCGCTTTCGCGTGCCGCACACGACGCTTCTCGAGCACAAAAAGAAACGAGGCGACCTCTTTCGAGGTCGCCTCGTCGTTACGAAGCTCGGGAGCTCCCGGAGGAGCTCACCGGGCTAGCCGAATCACGGCAGGCTGGTCGTGACCGCGAACAGGTTCGGATACCCGCAGGTGGCGAGGGTATCGTCGAAGAAGTCCACGTAGCCGGCGGTCTGGCCGGTGATGTTGCCGAGGGTGACGTGGTTCGCGTCGCCCGGGTACCGGAACAGCTCCGTCGAATTACCCGACGTCACGGCAGAGACGAGCGATCCCGCCGCGGTGAGCGTCGTCGGAGCAGTGCCTCCGAGCTGCGCGAGCGGCACGGAGAACTCGACCGTGTTGAGGCCCGAGGAGTAGGCCGCGGTGACGACGATACCGGCGTTCGCCACCCACGCCGAACCGTTCCAGTTGAAGGCCGCCGCGGTGCCGGAGCCCGCGGTCGTCTGCCACTGGAAGGCCCACTTGACGCCAGCGGCGGGGGCGATCGCCCGCGCCACGGCGTTGAGACCATCCATCAGCGGAAGGTCCTTGAACGCGCCGTTGGCCGCGCTACCCGGATTGCTGCCGATGTAGACGGCCAGCCAGGTCGAGGAAACGGGCGGCGTGTTGGGTGCGCCCGCGCCGCAGGCCGTCGCGGCGGCGCCGAAGGCTCCGCTCGAAGCCTGGCAGTACGACAGGCCGAAGTAGGCGTTCGTGGCGTCGTAGGTGAAGAACCCCTGCGGGCCGGCCGCGCCATTGGAGGTACCAGGGGCTCCCGGTACCCAGGTGTTGGTCGCTTCACCGTTCTGGTTCGAGAAGGTTCCGGCGGTGTAGACGGAGTCGACGCCGACCCAATCGCCCAGGTTGCCGTCAACCTGGAGCGTCGGGCTATGGACGTAGGCGCCGACCGTGTAGGCGACCGTGCCGCTCTCACCGGCACCCGTGTTCGTGTAGCTCCCGTTGGGAACACACGTCGCGTACTGGATGCCGGCGCTGCTGGTCAGCGGAATCGACGGCTTCGTCTGGTTTCCAGCGGCGTTCGAGTACGGAGCGCCAAACTGAGTACCGTTCGGCCCGATCGGGTTGGCGACCGAGTTGACCTGCTTGCACGTGGTTCCGCTCGTGCTGACCTTACCGATGGTCGACGCGGCGCACCGGGGGACGTCGGTGGTGCTGTCCGCGCAGCAGTTCGTGTCCTCGGTCGGGGCCTTCCCGTTCGTCGTGTAGCAGATGTACTCGTCGCCCGTGGCGCCGCCCGCGGACAGGGTCGCCGTGGTCGTCGTATCCTCGGTGACGGTCACCGGTGTGTTGCACGCAAGGGTGCCCGCCGCCGGCGTGAAGACGAGCGGCGAGGTCTGCAGCGTGATGTTCGCAGTGGTCGCGGTCGCCGGAGCCGGCAGCGTCGTGCTGCAGGCGGTGGCCTGGACCGTGGTCCCGGAGGTGACTTCGCAGAAGGTCCCCGTCGGGGGATTGGTCGCCGCGCCGCAGCCCGCACCCGAGCCGTCCGCGAGGACGACGAGCGAGGCCAAGGAGGTGCCGCTGGTCGGGGTGACGGTCAGGTTACCCTTTCCGGTGCAGGCTCCCGCAGAGCAGGTGGCGGCGTTTCCGTTGAGGCTGACGCAGAGCGTGGCGCCCGGCGTCGGCGAGGTGATGAGCTCCGTAGCAACGCCGTCCCAGTTTGCGACCGGGGGGCACACCGCGGCGGCTTGCGCGGCAGCCAGGTTTGCGTTGCCCGT
>JBEKGQ010000224.1:0-9577 GCA_050012715.1 Polyangiaceae bacterium | reverse complement strand
GAGCTCTCGCGGTTCCCGGACATCGAGTTCCACGATTGCCCGATCGGCACGCCGCGGCAGGAGTTCGCCCTCGGCCCCGCGGGCGAGGTCCGTCATTGCGCGCTGCATCGCGACCCGATCGCCGGCGCGCGCGACGTGCTCGACCCTTCGCTCGACGTCGCCGCGCTCTTCGCCCCCGGCGATCCTCATCGCTATCGCGCCGTCCTGCCTGACTATTGCGCCGGGTGCGAGCACGCCCCGACGTGCGCCGGCGGCTGCGGCGCGGCGGCGGAGTGGGTGCGAGGGGACCACACGAAGGTGGACCCCTTCGTCGCCGCCGACGGCGAAGCGTCGCCGCGACGCCGCCTCCCGCTGACGACGTGAACGCGCGCGGCTTGTCGAGCGGCCTCACGCGCGCATACGCTTGAAGCATGTCGTACCGAGGTCGCTCCCCGTTGAAGGACGTCGCGCGCTCCGTCGTGATGGGGGCCGGCATGATCTCGCCCGCGCTCCTCGACGCCTGCGCGACGAACCCGCCGACGACGACCGCCCCCGTCACGAGCGGCTCCACGACCGGCATCCCCAGCGCCGCCGTCTCCGCCACCGTCGGCTCGGGTTCGCCTTCCGCGCCGCCCACCGAGGTCGTCCGCCCGCGCACGAACCCCACGAGCACCAGCATGCCGACGCGCGGATTCTCCGGGGCGGCGCGTGCTCGCGCCTGAGCCGAAGCTCGTCGACCTCTTCCCCGCCGACGCGGCGGCGTGGACGTCCGAGACGCCGCTGCGCGCCGAGTACGCGAGGCTCATGCGCGGCTTCCACCGGCCCATCCCGTGGGAGGAGTCGCACGCGCCCCGGCTCGATGCGGCCCTGCGCGCCGAGCTCGCGCGCATCTGGGGCGAGCGCATCCCGACCGAGTACCGCTCGATCACCGGCTTCTCGACGCTGAGCTTCGACTTCATCGCGGCCGGGGCGCCGGTCGATCTCGTCGCGGTGTGCCATCGGGTCTGCATCGACGAGCTGCGGCACACCGAGCTCGCGGTGAAGATGGTCGAGCTCTACGGGGGGCACCTGCCGCCCCTGCCGCGGGAGATCTCGGCGATGCCGGCCGACGAGTCGCTGACCGCCGTCGCGCAGGCGTGTCGCTCGGCGATCCTGCTGTCGTGCCTCGGGGAGACGTTCGCGTGCACCGAGCTCGCCATGCTGCGCGACCGCGCGGTGGACCCGGTCGTCCGGGGCGTGCTCACGGTGTTCCTGGCCGACGAGATCGTCCACGCGCGGGTCGGCTGGGCGTACCTCGCGCACGCCTTCAAGACGGCCGACGAGCGGACGCGGCGCTCGGTCGGCGAGGCGATCCCGGGCTACGTCGCCGGCATCGGGGCGAACCTCTTCGGCACCGCGGAGGCTCCCGCCGCGGTCGACGTGACGAACGACGATCCGCGCCTCGGCGAGCACGGCGTCTGCTCGATGAGCGAGGAGCAGAGCCTCTACCGCGCGTTCGTGCCGGAGGTGTTCCTGCCGGGGCTCCGCGCCGTCGGCGTGCCGGTCGACACGAGCGCGGCCCTCGCCGCGCTCGCGATGCTCAGGTGATCAGCAGCACCGACGCATACGGAAGCGCGAGCGGGCGGTGCACCGTCCCGGCGCGGACGACGTAGGCGTCGCCCTTGGCGAGGTGCGTCGAGCCCTGGCCCTCGATCTCGATGAGCGCCTCGCCCTCGAGCACGACGTAGCACTCGTCGATGTCGTGGGTGTGAAAGTCGGGCGAGTGACCTTCGAGCTTGATGACCCGGAGCGTCGCCCGGTTGACCGTGAGCGCCGGGTGGGGCTGCCACGGGGTCCGGATGCTCTTTGCGATCGCGTGGAGACGCGCGAGGTTCGGGTCCACCCCCGGCATGCTACTCGCCGGCGACGGGCTCCGCCTCCGGCGTCGCGGGCGCCGCGACCGGCTCCGGCTTCGGCGCGAAGCCGAAGAGGCGCGAGAGCCGCCGGGACAGATCATCGAAGAGCGAGTAGGCGACCGGCGTCGCCAGCAGGGTCAGCGACAGCGAGAGCACCTGACCGCCGACCACGACGCCCGCCGTGGCGCGGTTGAACCCGGAGCCGATGCCCCGCGAGACGACGAGCGGGATCATCCCGGCCACGAACGCGGCGGTGGTCATCAGGATGGGACGCAAGCGGTCGCGGTTGGCGTGGAGGATGGCCTCGAGCCGCGGCAGCCCGGCGGCGCGCAGCTGGTTCGTGTGGTCGATCTGCAGGATGGCGTTCTTCTTCACGACGCCGAAGAGAACGAGGATGCCGAGGATCGAATAGATGTCGATCGCCTGCTTGAAGACGATCACGCTGATGAAGGCGAAGGGGAGCGTCAGCGGCAGGCTGAGGAGGATCGTGATCGGGTGCAGCCACGACTCGAACTGCGCGGCGAGCACGAGGTACATGAAGATGAACGAGAAGACGAGCGACAGCGCGAACGCCAGCATCGTCCGCCCCATCTCCTTCGTCTGACCGGCGGGGATTGCGGTGTAGCCCGCCGGCATGTGCATGCTCTTGAAGATGTTCGTCATCGCGTCGGAGATCGCGCCGTCGCTGTAGCCGGGGCCGGCGTTGGCGAGCATCTGCACCGTGCGCTCCCGGTTCAGCCGGTCGATGCGGGACGGCCCGGTGCCGCCCTTCAGGTGCACCACGTCGGACAGCGAGACGAAGCCGAGGCGCGACGAGGGCACGGTCAGCAGGCGCAGCCCCTGTTCGTCGGCGCGGTAGTGCTTGTCCGCGCGCACGTGCACCTCGTACTCCTCGCCGTGCTCTTCGTAGTTGGAGACCTGATCGCCCTCGACGAGGAGGCGCAGCGCGGTCGCGATGTCGCTCGGTTGAACGCCCAGGTCCGCGGCCCGCGCCCGGTCGATGTAGACGCCGATCTCCGGCTTGCCCACGATGAGCGACGAGTCGACGTCGACCGCGCCCGGCACCGCTTTCAGGCGCTTCATCGCCTCGGCGGTGATCTGCTCGAGCTTCTCGAGGTCGGGGCCGCGGATGTTGTACTGGTTGCGCTGGGTCGAGAACCCGCCGCCGCCGAAGAGCGACACCTCGCTCACCGTCACGCGCAGATCGGGCGACTGCTTCGCGACCACCTCGCGACGCGCCCAGTCCATCAGCTGGTTCTGCGTGTCCTTGCGCTTCATCGGGTCGGTCAGGCCCACGTAGACGGTGGCGAGGTTGCGCGTCTCCGAGTTGTCCTCCCCGATCGTCGTCAGCGTCATCCGCACGTTCGGGTTCTCGTGCACCGCGCGGGCGATCCGCTCGCCGACGAGCAGCGTCTCGTCGAGGCTCGTCCCCTCCGGTGTCCGCACCGTGATCTGGAAGCGCCCGTCGTCGTTGACCGGCAGGAAGCCCTTGGGCGCCGCGATCGCCAGCGGGATGCACGAGCCGAGCGTGAGCATCGCCATCGAGACGACGATCCAGCGGTGCCGCATCACGAAGCCGAGCACGCGCACGTAGAGCCGCTCGATGGGCCGGTAGAACCAGTCGACGATGCGCTCGCCCACCGAGCGCGTCCCGGCGACGTAGGCCTTCAGCCACCGCGACGCCATCATCGGGGTCAGCGTGAAGCTCACGAGCATCGACACGGCGATCGAGAACGCCATCGTGATGCCGAAGCTCCGGAGGAAGCGCCCCGGGACGCCGCCCATGAAGGCCACCGGGACGAAGACCGCGATGAGCGACAGCGTCGTCGCCATGACCGCGAGGCCGATCTCCTTGGTCGCGTTCACCGCCGCGACCATGGGCGTCTCTTTCTTCTCCTCGATGTGGCGGAAGATGTTCTCGAGGACGACGATCGCGTCGTCGATGACGATGCCCACCGCGAGCGCCAGCGCGAGCAGCGTGATCGTGTTGAGCGTGTAGCCCGCCCACCACATCGTCGCGAACGTCCCGATGATGCTCACCGGGATCGCGATGGCGGCGATGATGGTGCTCCGCACGTTGCCGAGGAAGAAGAAGACGATGACCGCCGCGAAGAGCGCGCCCTCGACGAGGTGGCTCTTCACCGAGTCGACGCTCGTCCGGATGACGCCCGACTCGTCGCGCACCACGTCGAGCGAGTAGCCCGGCGGCAGCGTCTTGCGGATGTCCTCCGCGCGCTCCTTGGCCGCGTCGGCCACCGTCACCGTGTTCGAGCCCGACTGCTTGCGGAGCGTGAGGAGCACCGTCGGAACCCCGTCGAGCAGCGCCGCGGTGTCCTCGTCCTCCGAGCCGTCGACCACGGTGGCCACGTCGCTCACCCGGATCGAGTGGCCCGCCTCCTCGCGCAGCACGACGTTCCCGAGCTGCGCCGGGTCCGTCACGCGCCCGTGGATGCGTACCGTGAGCTCCCCCGGTCCGGTGTCGACGCGGCCGCCGGGCGTCGTCAGGTTCTGGTTGGCGATCGCGTGCTGCACGTCGACCACCGTGACCGCCGCCGCGCGCAGCTTGATCGGATCGAGGATGACGTTGATCTGCCGCTTCCGCCCGCCGAGGAGCTGCACCTGCCCGACGCCCTCGATCGACTCGAGCGAGCGCCGCACGCGCTTGTCCGCCAGCTCCGTCGTCTCCCGCTGGGAGTGCCCCTGCGCGCGGAGCGCGAAGTACATGATCGGCGACGCGTCGGGGTCGAGCTTCTGCACGACCGGCTGGTCGATGTCCTTCGGCAGATCCTTGAGGATCGTGTTCAGGCGGTCGCGCACCTCTTCCGAGGCGACGTCGACGTTCTTCTCGATGTTGAACTGGATGATGACCTGGGAGACGCCCTCGGTCGTCACCGAGCGGAGCTCGTCGATCCCACCGATGGTGTTGACCGCTTCCTCGACCTTGTCGGTGATCTCGGTCTCGATGTCCTCCGGCGCGGCGCCCGGCTCGGTCGTCAGGATGACGACGTAGGGAAAGTTCACGTTGGGGAAGAGATCGACGCCGAGCTGCAGGTAGCCGGCGATGCCGATGACCGCGACGACCAGGATGAGCACCGACGCGAAGATCGGCCTCCGGACGCACAGTGCAGCCAGCCACTGCATGGCTCAGTCCACCTGCGCGCCGTCGCGCACGTCGGGCCCCGGCTGGACCACCACCTTCTCACCCGCCTTGACCCCATCGACCACCGTCACGACGTCGCCCGACGACTCGCCGAGCTGCACGAGGCGCTCTTGCACCTGCGCGGACGTGACGATGTAGACGTGCGAGCTCGTCTCGTCGGTCACGACGGAGGCCTTGGGCACGACGACGTGGGGCTTTGCGCCGAGCTCGATGCGGGCGACCGCGAACATGCCGGGCTTCAGCCTGAAGTCGCCGTTGGGGACCACCGCCTCGATGACGAGGTCGCGCGTCGACTCGCGCAGGTTCGGGCTGATGTACCTGACGCTCCCGGTGAAGGGCTGATCGCCGTAGGCCGTGACCGTGAAGTTCACCGGCATGTCCTGGTGGATGGCGGCCACGTTCGCCTCCGGCACGGTGAGCTCGAGGCGCAGCGGGTCGGGGGCGTACACCGAGGCGACGCGGGTGTTGGGCTGCACGTACTGGCCGACGTTGATGTACCGCTCGCCGATGAAGCCGTCGAACGGCGCGCGGATGTTCGCGTCCCCCACGAGCTTCGCCGCCGACTGCTGCTGCGCCTGCGCGGCGGCGGCCGACCACTGCTGCGACGTGCACTGCGACGTCTGCCGGTCGAACTCGGCCTGCGAGATGGCGCCCGTCTCGAGCAGGTGCTTCACGCGCTCGCAGTCGCGCCGCGCCTCGTCGAGCTGCTCCTGGGCGACCTTCGACTGCGCCTGCGCGGCGGTCGCGGCCAGAGATGCCGCGCGCGCGTCGACGATGGCGATGGTCTGCCCCTTCTTCACCGCCTGCCCGCGCTCGACGAAGGTCTGGACCACCTTTCCGCTCACGTCGGCGGCCACGTCGCTCTGCGCGCTGGCACGAAGCGTTCCCGTCAGCGTCAGGAACTCGGGCATCGGGCGCTCGACGACGGCCACCGTCGACACGTGGACGGCGGCGGCCGCCTCGCGCTGGCGGGTGGCCGCGGCCGCGTCCTCGGACGACCGGCAACCGGCGACACCGAGCAACAACGCCACGCCGGACAGGGAAAGGGCAAGCGACCGCATGCGGGGGGGACACGTAGGCATGAGGTTCGATCGCGTCAAGCGCGCCTGAGCCTCCGATGCCCCGAAAAGCGCATGCGTTGCGCCGGTCTCGGCCACTCGGGCTCCACGTCTCTCGCAGGTGCCCCGAGGTTGACGGGATCGCGCCCGCGATGGTTCATTCTCCTGGAAATGCGTCGCCTCCACTTCGCTGCCGGCGTCACCGGCGTCGTCGTAGCGGCCCTGATGGCCTGTACGCGCGATCGCGCGAGCTCCGACGCCGCGGACGCCGGCTCCGCGTCCTCGGCGACGTCCGACACCGCGGCGGGCGCCGCCTTGGACGTTCCTTCCGTGGGACCCTCGACGCCGCGGGCGCGCGTCTTTCCGGATTCCCCCCCGCCCAAGGCGCCACCGCCGGCTCCCGGGACGCCCGTCGTCGGCAACAGCTGCAGCCCGGGGAGGGACTCGATCGCCTGCACCGCCGACGCCCTCACCGCCCTCACGTGCGCCGGCGGGCAGTGGCGCATGCTCGAGCCCTGCCGCGGACCGGGGCACTGCGCCGGGGTCGGCGCGGCCCTGACGTGCGACACCGGGTTGCCCCAGCCGGGCGATGCCTGCGTCCCCGCCAAGTCCGAGCCCCAGTGCCGGAGCGCCAACGAGGCGATCACGTGCCTGGGCGGCAAATGGCTGGTGTCGCCCTGCGCGGCGGGCACGCTTTGCACCCCGGGCGGGCCCCGGGGTCACGCGGGCTGCAAGTAACCCCGGGTGGGGTATAAACCCCTCCCCCATGGCCGAAGCCAACGCCACACGCCGCACGCCGCGCGAGATCCTCGCCGCCGCGGGCAAGCTCGAGAAGGACGTCATCGCCGTCAAGTACCGCAGCCGGACGGTCGACCTGCACACGCCGATCGACGACACGGCCACCGCCGCCGACCTCACGCCGATTCACGCGAAGGACGCCGACGGCCTGGGGGTCATCCGCCACTCGACCGCCCACGTCATGGCCGACGCCGTGCAGCGCCTCTTTCCCGGGACGAAGGTGACGATTGGCCCCGCGATCGAGGACGGCTTTTATTACGACTTCGACAAGCCGGGCTCGCCCTTCACCGAGGACGACCTCGCCAAGATCGAGCACGCGATGCTCGAGGTCATCAAGAAGAACACGCCCTTCCGCCGCGCGGTCGTCACGCGGCAGGAAGCGAAGAGCATGTTCCAGGCGATGGGGGAGACGTACAAGCTCGAGATCATCGACGCGATCCCGGAGGGCGAAGAGGTCAGCCTCTACGAGCACGGCGCGCCGCCGGACAAGTGGCTCGACGTGTGCGAGGGGCCGCACGTCCCGTCGACGGGGTTCCTCGCGGCGGTGAAGCTCACCCACCTCGCGGGCGCCTACTGGCGCGGCGACGAGCGTAACCCCATGCTCCAGCGTATCTACGGCACCGCGTTCGCGAGCGTCGACGCCCTCGAAGAGCACCTGAAGAACCTCGAGCTCGCGAAGGAGCGCGACCACCGCAAGCTCGGCAAGGAGCTCGATCTCGTGATGTTCGACGAGGTCGCCCCCGCGATGCCGTTCTTCTTGCCGAAGGGGGCCTTCGTCTACAACCGCCTCGTCCAGTACGTGCGCGATCTCTACGAGGGGGAGGGCTACGAGGAGGTGGTGACGCCGCTGGCGTACTCGCCGTCGCTCTTCCTGAAGAGCGGGCACCTGCCTCACTACGCCGAGAACATGTACCGCCTGGTGACGGACGACCTCCTCGAGGAGCTGGCGGAGGGGCCGGGCGAGGGCCGCACCGCGAAGAGCGTGAAGGAGGGCATCGAGGAGCGCGCCTTCGCGCTCAAGCCGATGAACTGCCCGAGTCACTGCGTCATCTTCAACGCGCGGCGGCGGAGCTACCGCGAGCTTCCCTGGCGCGTGGCGGACTTCGCGCGCCTCCACCGCTACGAGCGCGGCGGCGTCGTCCACGGCCTCGCGCGCGTGCGCAGCTTCTCGCAGGACGACGCGCACGTCTTCTGCGCCGAGGAGCAGGTCCCCGCCGAGATCGAGAAGTTTCTGCGGTTCTTCTACGGGGTCTACAAGGCGCTCTCCTTCGAGTCGATCGACGTGAAGCTCGCGACGCGGCCCGAGAAGCGCATCGGCTCGGACGAGGCGTGGGACCGCGCGGAGCGTGGGCTCGCCGAGGGGCTCGAGCGCGCGGGAAAGAAGTTCGAGATCTCCCCCGGCGAGGGTGCCTTCTACGGGCCGAAGATCGAGTTCCACGTGAAGGACGCCCTCAAGCGCTCCTGGCAGCTCGCCACCCTGCAGTTCGACCCCAACCTCCCGGAGCGCTTCGGCCTGCGCTTCACGGGGGAGGACGGCAAGGACCACCAGCCCGTCATGCTGCACCGGGCCATCTTCGGGTCGATCGAGCGGTTCTTCGGCGTCTACCTGGAGCACTGCGGGGGGAACTTCCCCACCTGGCTGGCCCCGCGGCAGGCCGTCGTCCTGACCGTCAGCGAGAAGAGCGACGAGTACGCCCGGAACGTCGTCCAGCTGCTGAAAGACAAGGGACTGCGCGTGGATTCGGATCTCTCGAGCGACAAGCTCGGGGCCAAGATCCGGAACGCCCGCCTCCAGCGGTACCCCTACCTCCTCGTCGTGGGGCCCAAGGAGGCCGAGGCGCGGACGGTCGGGGTCCGGTCCCGGGACGCGGGGGAGCTGGGGGCGATGCCTCTGGAAGAGCTTGCGGCGCGCCTATTGACCGAGAGCGCTCCCCCCGTAGAGACTCGGTAGGTTCGGTTCGAAGTCACCCGTACACGGAGGTCACGTCACAAAATATGGCAATGGGGCATCCCCGGTTCGACCCGCGTCAGCAGCAGCGTGGGTATCAAATCCGAGTCAATCACCGCATCCGAGTGCCAGAGGTTCTGGTCATCGGCCCTGATGGGGGCAAGCTCGGGGTGCTGCAGACGCACGAAGCACTTCGCATGGCGCAGGAGCAGGGGCTGGATCTCGTCGAGATCAACCCGAAGGCCGAGCCGCCGGTGTGCAAGATCCTCGACTTCGGCAAGTACAAGTACGAGGAGAAGAAGAAGGCTGCGCAGGCGAGGCGCAACCAGGCCGTCGTGGACATCAAGGAGATCAAGCTCCGTCCGAAGACCGACGACCACGACATCAACTTCAAGATCAAGGCCGCGCGCCGCTTCCTCGAAGCCGGGCACAAGGTGAAGTTCACGGTCCGCTTCCGCGGCCGGGAAATCACCCACCCCGAGAAGGCGCACGAGCAGATCGACATCATCGTCAAGGCGCTGGAGGACGTGGCCAACCTGGAGACGCGCCCCATGATGGAAGCGCGCGCCATGTCGCTCATCATCGCGCCGAAGCCCGCCGTGATGCAGAAGGTGCAGCAGCAGCGCGCCGCGCTCGAGAAGGCCCGCCAGCAGGCGGAGAAGGAAGGCAAGCCGATGCCGGCCGCGCCGTCGTCCCTCCAGCTGCCGGAGGACGATGACGACGATGACGACGACGACGA
>JBEKGQ010000223.1:0-15034 GCA_050012715.1 Polyangiaceae bacterium | reverse complement strand
CATCGACGCCTCGCGGTCGGGCACGCGGATCGTGGCGTCGCGCTATGGGCGAGCGCTGGGGGTGCCGGCCCTGTTCACGCGTGGCCTGCTGCCGTCGCTCCTTCGCCTCCGCGGGGACGTCGGGGCGAGAGCGCTCATCCGCGCCGAGGCGAGCGTCACCGCCGTCGACTGGCCCGAGGGCGCTCTCGACGTCGATACCCCGGCCGACGCCGCGCGCCTGCCGCCCTGAGCCCGGCTCGGTCGCGCTGAATCACGACCGCGGGGTGCGACGGGGGTTCCTTCGATGCCGCTTCGGGGGGGGCCGCCGGTGTCGTCGGCGTGGCGCTCTCGGCAGGTCGCGTTGGAACGGTTCTCGCTCCGCGTGATGCTCATGCACCAAGTCGTTCAACTTCGCGACGTCGTTCGCGGGAGCTCGTACGAGCTGGGCGGCAGACAGCGAGCTCTTCGCGTTTCGTACGACATGTTCCATCCGAAGGGCGCCGTTCACATCCACGAAGGACACGTGGAGTGGGCGGAAGGCGCCGATGCGCGACGCGCGCGCTTCACCGAAGTGCCGCTCGGAGCGTGCCAGCCCGGCGAACGCGTCCTCCTGCGCCTCGCCCCTTCGACGCGGGAGAACGAGTGGTGGCTTTGCGACGTCCTCGCCGTCGACGGCGTGGCGGGGAGTCACTAGCCCTCGGCCACGGGGCATCCTGCGCGGGGCGCAGCATTTCGCCACGCGGGCCGGGCCCGCTCAGCTCGCCGGCTCGTACCCCAGGTTCGGGCCCAGCCAGCGCTCCACTTCCTGGGTCGTCATCCCCTTCCGCTCGCGGTACGAAGCGACCTGATCGCGATCGATCTTGCCGAGCGTGAAGTAACGCGCCTCCGGATGCGCGAAGTAGAGCCCGCTGACGCTCGACCCGGGCCACATCGCGAACGACTCGGTCAGGCGCATCCCGGTGCTCTTCGTCACGTCGAGGAGCTTCCACAGAGGCCCCTTCTCGGTGTGGTCGGGGCAAGCCGGGTAGCCGGCCGCGGGGCGGATCCCGCGGTAGGCCTCGGCGATGAGCTGGTCGACGGTGAGGTCCTCCGACTTGCCGAAGCCCCAGTCCTCGCGCGCGCGCTTGTGAAGATACTCCGCGAACGCCTCGGCGAGACGATCGGCGAGCGCTTCGGCCATGATGGCGTTGTAGTCGTCGTGCTTGGCGCGGAACGAGTCGCAGAGCTCCTGGAGGCCGATCCCCGTCGTCACCGCGAAGGCGCCGATGTGGTCGCGAAGGCCGCTCCCCTCGGGCGCGATGAAATCGGCGAGCGAGCGGTTCGGGCCCCCCTTCTCGCTCGCGGCCTGCTGGCGGAGGAAGTGGAACCGCGCGAGGGGCGCCTGCCGCGACTCATCCGCGTAGAGCTGCACGTCGTCCCCCACCGCGTTCGCGGCGAAGAGACCGTACACGCCGCGCGCGGTGAGCAGCTTCCTCGCGACGATGTCGTCGAGGAGCGCGTTTCCCTCGGCGAAGATCTTGCGAGCCTCGTCGCCGTACTTCTCGTGCAGCAGGATGCGCGGGTACACACCCTTCAGCTCCCAGGTGTGGACGACGGGCGTCCAGTCGAGGTACTCGCGCAGCGTGGCGAGGGGCACGTCCGGGAGGACGTGGATGCCCGTCGTCGTCGGCTGGGCGATGTCCTCGGAGCGCCAGACGATCGGCGTGCGATTCGCGCGTGCCTCGTCGAGCGGGACGAGCTTCTGTTTCGTACCGGAGTGCGTGCGCCGGAGCTGCGCGTAGTCGGCCCGATGTTGCTCCACGAAGGCGGCGCGGGCGTCCGCGCTGAGGAGGCTCGTCGTCACCGGGACGGCGCGGCTCGCGTCGAGCACGTGAACGACGGGCTCGCTGTACGACGGCGCGATCTTGATCGCGGTGTGGGCCCGGCTGGTCGTCGCGCCGCCGATGAGGAGCGGGAGCTTGAACCCCTGGCGCTCCATCTCGCGCGCCACGTGGGTCATCTCGTCGAGCGACGGGGTGATGAGGCCGCTGAGCCCGATGAGGTCGGCCTTCTCCAGCCTGGCGCGCTCGAGGATCTTCTCGCACGGGACCATGACGCCCATGTCGATGACCTCGTAGTTGTTGCACGCGAGCACGACCCCCACGATGTTCTTTCCGATGTCGTGAACGTCCCCCTTCACCGTCGCGAGGACGATCTTCCCCTGCGTGCGGACGAGCTCTCCTCTCGCCGCCATCTCCGCCTTCTCCTGCTCCATGAACGGGGTCAGGTACGCGACCGCCTTCTTCATGACCCGCGCCGACTTCACCACCTGCGGCAGGAACATCTTGCCCGCGCCGAAGAGATCGCCGACGACGCTCATCCCGTCCATCAGCGGGCCTTCGATGACCGCCAGCGGCCGCCCGAGCTTGGCGCGGGCCTCCTCGGTGTCGGCGTCGATGTACGCGTCTATTCCCTTCACGAGCGCGTGCGAGAGGCGAGCCTCCACCGTGCCCTTGCGCCACTCCTCTTCCTGCTTCGCCGTGGACGCCGCGCTCGCGCCGGCGCTCTCCGCCTTCAAGCGCTCGCCGAACTCGACGAGACGCTCGGTGGCGTCGCGGCGCCGGTTGAGGAGGACGTCCTCCACGAGCTCGCGGAGCTCGGGGGCGATCTCCTCGTAGACCTCGAGCATCCCCGCGTTGACGATGCCCATGTCCATGCCGGCCTGGATGGCGTGGTAGAGAAACGCCGAGTGCATCGCCTCGCGGACGTGGTTGTTGCCGCGAAAGCTGAAGGAGACGTTCGAGACCCCGCCGCTGACCTTGGCGTGCGGCAGGTGCTCCTTGATCCAGCGCGTCGCCCGCATGAAGTCGACCGCGTAGTTGTCGTGCTCCTCGATCCCCGTCGCGACGGTGAGGATGTTCGGATCGAAGATGATGTCCTCCGGCGGGAAGCCGACGACGTCCACGAGGAGCCGGTAGGCCCGCTCGCAGATCCGGATCTTGTCCTCGTAGGTGGCGGCCTGCCCCTGCTCGTCGAAGGCCATCACGACGACCGCGGCGCCGTACTTCTGGACCGTCCGGGCCTGCTCGAGGAACTTCTCCTCCCCCGCCTTCAGCGAAATAGAGTTCACGATCCCCTTGCCCTGGAGGCACTTCAGCCCGGCCTCGATGACCTCCCACTTCGAGGAGTCGATCATGAACGGGACCTTCGCCACCTCCGGCTCGCTCGCGAGAAGAAGGAGAAACCGCGTCATCGCCGCGACTCCGTCGATCATCCCTTCGTCCATGCAGATGTCGATGACGTTGGCCCCGCTCTCGACCTGCTGGCGCGCGACGCTCACCGCCGCTTCGTAGTTCCCCTCCTTGACGAGCTTCGCGAACTTGGGTGAGCCGGCGACGTTCGTTCGCTCGCCGATCATCATGTAGACGCCCGGCTGCTGCGTGAACGGCTGCGAGCCGGAGAGGCGGAGCGGCCTCGGGGCCACCGTCACGCCCGGCGGCACCCGCTCGCCCGTGTCCGCGACGGAGGGCGCGAGGGCGCGCGGCGCCTTGTGCTCGAGCGCCTTCGCGATCGCCGCGATGTGCTCGGGCGTGTTGCCGCAGCAGCCGCCCGCGATGTTCACGAAGCCCGCGTCCGCGAACCCCGCGAGGTACCGGCCCATGTCGGCCGGCTGAAGGTCGAAGCCCGTCGGCGCGAGCGGGTTCGGCAGCCCGGCGTTCGGGTAGCAGGAGATGGCCACGCTCGCCTTCTCCGACAGCTCGGAGAGGAACGGGTACATGAGATCCGGACCGAGCGAGCAGTTGAGGCCGATGGAGATGGGGTCGACGTGCTTCACCGCATTCCAGAGCGCCTCCACCGTCTGCGCCGAGATCATCGTCTCGCCGCCGCGCCCCACCGCGGCCGACACCATCACCGGCAGGACGACGCCGTCCGCGGCGAACACCTCCTGGATGGCCACGATGGCCGCCTTGGCGTTCAGCGAGTCGAAGATGGTCTCGACGAGGAGCACGTCGGAGCCACCGGCGATGAGCGCCCGCACCTGATGCACGTACGCGGACTTCACCTGATCGAACGTGACGACGCGGAAACCGGCATCGTCGGCGTCGGGCGAGTTGGAGAGCGAGACGGTGAGCGGACCGATGGCGCCGGCGACGAACCGCCGCTTGCCGTCCGCCGAGCCGACGCGGTCCGCCCACTCGCGGCACTGGCGCGCCGACTGCTCGTTGATCTCCCAGGCGAGGCCATTCAGGAACGGATCGCCGAGGACCTTCTCGTAGAACGCGGCGTCCTTCCTCCCGCCGTGCTCCCGCGGATCGTCGACGAAGAACTCGCTCTGGCCGATGCTCGTGGCGCTGAAGGTGTTCGTCTCGATGATGTCCGCGCCGGCCTCGAGGAAGCGGCGATGGATGTCGCCGATCATCTTCGGCTGGGTGAGAGAGAAGAGGTCGCCGTTGTTCAGCAGGTCCTTCTTTGCGCTCGCGAAACGCTCGCCGCGGATGTCCCCCTCCTTCATGCCGTAGGAGCGGATCGTCGTCCCCATCGCCCCGTCGATGATGGCGATGCGCCGCTGCAGGAGCGCGGCGAGCGGATGCTTCGCGGAGGGGGAGCTCACGAGGACCTCCTCTTCCCGAGCGACGCCTTCTCGGCGATCGCGAGGGTCACCTCGAAGTGCGGCTTCTTCGCTTCCCGACACACCACGTCGGAGAAGGTCACGGCGAGGCCGGCGCGCGTCAGCATGCCCTTCATCACCCGCGGACTGAACCCGGGGTGAACCTCGCCGTAGGGTCCGGTGACCTCGCGCTGGTCGTGGGCGTCGAGGGTGAGAACGACGACGCGTCCGCTCGGACGGAGCACCCGCGCGCACTCCTCGAGCGCACGCGACGGCTTCGCGGCGTAGGTCAGCGTGTGAAAGAGCAGTACCGCGTCGAAGGATGCGGCTCGAAAGGGCAGCTCGTGGACGTCGGCCTCCTCCGTTCGCACGTTCCGGAAGCGGCCGAGGCGCTCGCGCGCCGCCTCGATCATGCGACGGTTCGTGTCGATGCACGTGAGCGACCGGCAGTACGGGGCGACGTAGCTGGCCGCCGCGCCGTCGCCCGAGCCGACGTCGAGCACGTCCCCCAGCTGCAAGAGAGCCGCGATGCCGACGGCGAGCGACTGCCACGTGCGACCGGGCGAGTAGTGGCGCTCCATCTCGCCGGCGAAGGACTCCGGCAGCACCCCTCGACGCTCGGCGTCCAGCGCCGACAGCCGCCGACGATCGCCCTCGAGCGTCGGGTCGGCGGAGGCGGTGGCCTCGTCCAGGACGGCCTTGGCCGCGCCGTGGAGCGAGTCCTTCGCGAGGGCGTAGAACGAGCGCTGTCCGTCCCGGCGATCGCGGACCACGCCTCCTTCGCGGAGCCGCGCGAGGTGGGTCGACACCCCGGACTGCGAGATGCCGGTGACCCGGACGAGATCCGTCACGCTGAGCTCGCGCTCGCGCAGGAGGGCGCACAGCCGGATGCGGTTCTCGTCCCCGAGGAGGTTCAGCGTGCCGACGTAGGCCGGGAGGTCCATCATACGTCCATCAGAATATACCGATGGACGTGGTTTGGCCAGCCGGGTGGTCAGAGTTTCATCGAGAGCTCGACGTCCTCGGCGAAGGGCACCGAGACGTAGGGGCCGTTCGCCGCGCGCACGCGCGCGACGTAGTCCGGGCTCGCGTCGGCGTTGTCGGCGACGAGGCAGGCGCCGGCGCGGAGGCGAGGCGCGACGAGGTCGAGGACCCGCGGATAGAGCGGCTTGTGCCCGTCGAGGAGCACGAGGTCGATGGTCTCCGGCAGGTCGCGGGCGAGGGTCTCCAGCGCGTCGCCCTCCCGCACCTCGACGAGGTCGGCCAGGCCCGCCGCGGCCAGGTTCGCCCGGGCCTGGGCGACCTTGTTCGGCTCGAGGTCGGTCCCGATGAGCCGACCGCCGCCGTTGTCGCGAAGGCCAGCCGCGAGGTGGATCGTCGAGATCCCGAACGACGTGCCGAACTCGACCACGGTGCGGGCCCGGGTCGCCCGCACGAGCATGTAGAGCAGCCGCGCCGTCTCCGGCGACACGGCCAGGTAGAGCTCCTTGGCGCGCCGGTAGAACTGGCGGTAGTCGGCGTTGGGATCGGACATGCGGCGCGTCCGCTCCTCGGGCGGGATCGCGCCGAAGAGCTCGCGCATCTTTGCGTCGCTGGCGGCGGCCTCGGAGAAGAGTCGCGCCAGCAGCGGGGCGACGCTGGGGTCGTTCAGGGTTCCCTGAGTCGTGGGGGCGTTCGTCGGGCTCATGTTTGCTCCTTCGGTCGGGATAGAATACGAATGATCATTCGCGTTCGGTATTCGCGTTCCGGAGCAACCATGGCTCACCCCCGTCGCCCCGTCACCGCCCCGCGAAAGCTGCCGGTCCAGGCCCGGTCGGCGCAGCTCGTGGCCGACATCTTGAAAGCCGCGGTTCGCGTTCTCGAGCGCGAGGGGGCCCGGCGGTTCACCACCATCCGGGTCGCGGAGGTGGCCGGCGTCAGCGTCGGCTCGCTCTACCAGTACTTCCCGAACAAGGAGGCCATCCTCTTCCGCCTGCAGCTCGACGAGTGGGAGGCGACCGGCGCCACCATCGACGCCATCCTCGGCGACGCGACGCGCCCGCCCGCCGAGCGCCTGCGGGCGATGATGCACGCCTTCTTCCAGTCGGAGTGTGACGAGGCGGCGCTTCGACGGGCTCTCGACGCCGCGGCGCCGGACTACCACAAAGCACCGGAGTCACGCGCCAAGCGCCGGCGCAGCCGCCAGATCGTCGCCGACTTCATCGCCGCCGCCGCGCCCCGAGCGACCGCGCCTCAGCGAGCCTTCGCGGCCCAGCTCGTCCTCGTGACGACGACGGCGGTCGGCAAGCGCCTCTCGGAGCGCGACCCCACGCGCGCCGAGGTCCGCCGCTGGGCGGACGCGGTCGCCGGCATGCTCACCATGTACCTCGACGGCCTCGGGGGTTGAGTCTCACGTTCCTTCCGGCGGAAGACGCGGTCCGCTCCGTCATGCCCGAGAGCCAGTCGGTCTCACCGCCAAGTCGAGTCGCTTCTTTCCGCGAAGCACGACGAGCGGCAGGAGCTTGCCCGAGGGCCACCCGGTGAGGCGGCGGTGGACGTCGTCGATGGTCCGGGTCGTCTCGCCGTCCATCGAGACCAGCACGTCCCCGACCTCGATCACACCCGCCGAGGGGGAACCCGGCTCGACCCGCTGCACCTCGGCGCCGCTCTCTTGCGCGATGCCGACCGACCTCTGGAGGCGCCGGTCGATCGCGCGCGTCCTCGCCGCCAGGCCGAGGTAGGAGCGACGGACCTGCCCGTGGGTGAGGATCTCGCCGATCACCCAGCGCGCGGTGTCGATGGGCACGGCGAAGCCGATGCCCTGGGCGCCGCGGATGACCGCGACGCTCACGCCGACGACCCGGCCGCGCGAGTCGGCGAGCGGACCGCCGGAGTTGCCGGGGTTCAGGGCGACGTCGCTCTGGATCATGTTCTCGATGAGGCGACCGCTCTGGCTGCGCATCGCGCGGCCCACCGCGCTGACGACGCCCGCGGAGACGGTGAAGTCGAAGCCCAGCGGGCTGCCGATGGCGACCACGAGCTGCCCGACGCGGAGGGTCGCGGAGCGGCCGAGCTCCGCGTGGGCCGAGGCTTCTCCTTCGCTGCGCACGACCGCCAGATCGGTGTGTGGATCGCTCCCGACCACGGCGCCGCTGCGGGTCGAGCCATCGCCGTAGGTGAGCCGCACGACGCGCGCCCCGTCGACCACGTGGGCGTTCGTGAGGATGTAGCCGTCGGGGGTGAACGAGAAGCCCGACCCGCCGCCCGTCCCGCGGGACACGCCGACCACCGCGGGCCCCACGCGGTCGACCACGCCCATGACGGCGCGCGAATAGGCATCGAGCTCGCCGTCGTCGCGGTTGTCTCCCGCGGATGGGCTCTCCACGGGGGCGGGTGCGCGGTCGGGATCGTCGGCGTCCTCGAGGGACATCTCCCCTTCGATGCGCATGAAGACCGACTGCCGCAAGGGCCGCCATGGCGCTAACCTCCGCGCCCCATGCCTGACCTTCCTCGAATCGGCGTCGTTCTCTCCACCACGCGCGCCGGACGCTTCGCCGACCGGCCCACCGAGTGGCTCATGGGCTTCGCGAGCAAGCGCACCGACCTCACGTTCGAGGTGGTGGACCTGCGCGACTACCCGATGCCGTTCTTCGACGAGCCTCGGTCGCCGCTCATGGTCCCGCCGAAGAACGAGGTGGCGCTCCGCTGGGGGAAGAAGGTGGCCGAGCTCGACGGGTTCGTCTTCGTGACCGCCGAGTACAACCACGGCATCCCGGCCGTCCTCAAGAACGCGCTCGACTACGCGTACGCGGAGTTCAACCGGAAACCGGCCGCCTTCGTCGGCTACGGCAACGCCGCCGGCGCGCGCGCGGTGGAGCAGCTTCGCCTCGTCCTCGCCGAGCTCCAGGTCGCATCCCTGAAGTTCGCGGTGCACATCGGCTACGCGGAGCTCGTGGGGATGCTCCGGGAAGGGAAGACGTTCGCCGACTATCCGTACCTCGAGCCGACGGTGGTGAAGATGCTCGACGATCTGGCCTGGTGGACGAAGACGCTCCGCGCGGGGCGGAGTCAGAGCGCGCTCTGAATCGCCGGCCACAACGTGGCCTCGTCCGCATCGGTGTAGTCCCAGCACATGACGCCGCCGTAGCCCTTCGAGTCGGTCGTGACCTGCTCCACGGTGGCCGTGCTGGGGGCCCCGCCACACTCCCCGAGACAGATCCCCAGGGCGAGCTTGTCCTTCGGGAGGTTCACCGGGCTAGCCGTCCACCAGGCGGCCTCGCTGGTGAAGTCGCTGACGCTGTTCGAGTAGATCATGTCGTTGACCCAGTCGAAGGAGCTCAGCGCGCTGACGATGGTCGCGTCGGGGTTCTGCCCCTGGACGATGTACTCCGCCGACGCCGTCGTCACGAGCTTGCCCTCGGCGTGGAACGTCGCGATGAGCTGCTTCACGAAGGCCGGGTAGTTGCTGCTGGAAGTCTGGCTGCCGGGCGACTCGAGGTCGACGTCGACGCCGTCCAGGTTCATGGCGGTGACCATCGTGTCCAGGTTGGCCACGAGCGGAGCGATGTTGGACGCCGACTGGTAGGCGGTGATCACGGTCTGGTCCCCGCCTCCGCCACCGATGGAGACGAGGACCTTGACGTTCTTCGCGTGCGCGGCCGAGACGATGGTCAGCACGTCGTCGGTGGTGCCGAGGGTGGTGCCCCAGCCGTTGGTGCCGGTGACGGTCGCGAAGGCGAGGTTCAGGTGCGTCATCTTGGTGAAGTCGACCTTGGTGGCCCAGCTCGCGAAGCTGCCGCTCCAGTTGTCGAGGTACATCACGGCCCGGATGGACGGCGTCCCGACGCTCCCGCCATCGGTCGCACCCCCGCCGCCCCCGGAGTCGCTCCCCGGCGTCGTCGCCGCCCGAGGGGACGCCCGGCGCCGCTCCATCGCTCCGCGCCGCGGCGCCAGAAGCGTCGGGAGAGCTGCCGCCACACGCCGCGACCAGCGGGGCGGTGACGAGCGCGAAGCCGCAGAGGAGGGCCAACCGGGCATGCATGCTCGAGGGGCTACGCAACCTGCGTGCCCGGCTCACGCCCGGCGGAAATGCCTGACGGTACGCTGGATCCCCTCCAGGGGCGCGGCGCGGAGGGTCGCACCTGGCGTCGCCCACGCGACGGCGCACGCCGCAGCCGTCAGCCCGCGACCGCCTCCATCACCCCGTACCCGTGCGCCCGCACGTAGTTGATGTGCATGCCCGTGCACCCGTCGAAGTGCTTGCACTCCGTGCACCGCAGCGACTTCGTCCGGTACCCCTCGAGGATGTACCGCCGCGTGTAGCGGAAGATCTCCAGCCGCCCCTCGGGCGTCATCATCGTCGTGTCCAGCACGCGCCGCTCCTGGCGCGGGGCCCGCCCCAGGATGCACGCCGGCACGTTGTCGACCGGCACCGCGTCGTGCTCGAACCTGGCGAAGAAGGACCGCAGGTCCACGTCGTTTGCGGACGCCTCGGTCAGCCGTTCGTAGTTCGGCTGGCGGAGCGCCAGGCGCGCGGGCACGGCTTCGAGCGATAGGAGCCACTCGGCCGTCTCCTTCGTCAGGTCGACCGTCACCTCGAAGCTCGCGTCGACCGCCAGGAGCGCCTCGGCCTGCGCCCGCGTCCTCGCCCCCACGCGGACCAGCTCCCGGCCCGCCAGCGCTCCGGTTCGCGCGGCCTCGAGCCCGGCGTAGTCCTCGAGCTCCAGCTCCACGCGCCGGAGGCCCGGGTATCGCGCGACCAGCGCCGCTGCCTGCGGGATGCCCGGGGCGCAGACCAGCAGCGTCGTCGCCGCCGACTGGGCGACGAGCGCGTCGAGCGTGACCGGTGCGGCCCGCTTCGCCTCGAACAGCGGGAGCGCGCGCTTGCCGCTGGCGTCGCCGCTCGGCACGCTCGCCTCGCGAAGCGCCTCCTCCTTCGACCGCCGAGCGCTCGCCGGATCGCCGCCGAAGGCCTTGGGCTGCTTCGCTTCCCACGTCGCGTCCACCCGGACGACGTCGAAGCGCGTCTCGTCGACGGTTTCGATGACGCCCTCGAGGGTGTCGCAGAGCCGCTCGAGGTAGCAGTACTTGCACCGCGCCGGCTCGCGGCAGGACAGCCAGATGCCGTCGTCGAGGAGGCGCGCGTACTCCTCCTTCCGCCCGCGAACCTCGTCGTTCAGCTTGTACGGGTCCTGGATCAGGTGCTCGTAGCCCTCGAGGTGCTGCGGCGGGAACCGGTTCATCCAGATGTGGACGTCGGGCTTCTTCGAGTAGGCGAGCGCGGCCTGGATGTACGGCCGCATCTCCGCCAGATCGTAGAAGAGCGTGTCGCGCCCGTCGGTGAACGCCCGACCGAAGGGGACGACCTGGAGGAGATCGAACTCCTTGACGCCCATGCCGTAGAAGAGCGCCAGCATGTCCGGCAAGACGCGCACGTTGCCGCGGTTCACGACGATGTCGACGTTCACGATGGGCAGGGCGGCGGGGCTCGCCGCGCGGTGGGCGAGCGCGCTGCGGAGGCCGGCCATCTCCTGCTCGAAGGCTCCCTTGGTCCCGACGAGCGCGTCGTGGACCTTCGCGTTGGGGCCGTGGATGGAGAACGTTATTTCGCTGAGCCCCGCGTCGAGACACCGCTCGAGGAAGTTCCCGTACGAGAACATGCGACCGTTCGTGACGGTCTGGATCTTCGGGTAGCCCGCCTGCCGCCCGAGGTGCACGAACTCGACGTAGTTCGGGTGAATCGTCGGCTCGCCGCCGGACAGGATGAGCCGTGTGGCCCCGGCGCGACGGCCTTCGAGGATCTGCCGCTTCACGTCGTCGCGGTCGCGCATGTCCCCGTTGTGCGAGTCGGAGTCGAGACAGAAGACGCAGTGGTCGTTGCAGTCGAAGGTGAGGCGCACCCAGTTGCGCTTCTCGTGGGCCGCGTCCTCGTGGGACGTGACCTTGTCCGCGACTCCGGCGGCGTGGACCTCTTCGGACAGCATGGACGGTGAAGTATACGCCCGTCAGTTCGCGACGTTCTGGCAGACACCCGCCAGGCAGCTGACGTTGCCGCCGGCGCCGCAGCAGTCCGAGGTCGCCGTGCACATCTCGCCGATCTGGCTGCACCCGCCGGGGTTGTTCACGCAGACGAGGCCCTGGCCTTCGTTCCGACAGAAGCCGCTGCAGCACTCGAAGCCCGTGGCGCACGTGGCCGGGGCACCGCCGTCGCCCGGGGTGGGCTTGCAGGGGGCGAGCGTCCAGTAGCCGAACATGTTGGCCGTCGTCATGTCCTGACCCGGCAGCCAGAAGGGGGGATGGCTCGGGTCGACCTGGCCGATGTTCGCGTCGATGGCGGCGACCCAGAGCTGCTTGTGGTTGATGTAGGTCGTGTCATTCGGTGGAGGCTGCACCGGGTAAGGCGCGACCATGAGGTTGCCGTAGTCGCGGGGGCTGGTGAAGACGACCCAGATGTAGCCGCCCGACACGATGGGGTTCACCGTCGGCGCGTAGTTGAGGTGCAGGCTGCCCGCGCTCTGGACGCCGGCCGCGTTGGTCTCGTCGAGCGACACGGGGGTCGACCCGGGGGTCGTGGAGACGACGTAGAGATCGTCGGACCCGTGCTCGCAGGTCGTCGGGTCCGTCGCCAGACAGGCGCCGTACTTCGCGCGGCTGTAGTTGCCGCCCTGGAAGAAGAGCCACTTCGAGTCGGGCGAGAAGCTCGGGAAGGCGAACGCGCTCTGCCCGGCCTGCCCCGACGTGACGAGCGTCTGCGGGTTCTGGAAGATCCCGGTCGCCTCGAAGAACTGGTAGACGACGAGGTTGCTCGACGCGAACTCGAGGACGAACGTCGTCGGGGTGCCCGAGTCTCCGGTCGGCTGGCCGCCGCAGTTCGTGGCCAGCGCGAAGAGCGTCCCGTCCGGCGAGAACGCCGGGTCGCAGACGTTGCTGAGCGAGTCGAGCTGACTCGGGAGCTGCACCCCGGTCTTGGCGTCGACGAGGTGCATGTGCTCGTCGGCGGTGTTGACCACGGCGAGCGAGCCATCGGGGGTGATGGCCGTAAACATGCCGTTCTCGAAGTAGTTGCCGATGGTGTTGATGCCGGTCGTTGCTAGGTCGATGGTACCGATCGGCCCCGCAGACCCGCCCGTGGCAAAGGTAGCGGCGAGCGTCGACCCGTCTTTTGAGACCGAATGGCAGGCAACACACCGGTTACCCGCTCCGTTGTCCTCCCACGGAGGCGTATCGAAAGCGCCGCCCTCAGGAAAGAGGGCGCGAGGATTGCCCGACTCGCACGGAAGAGTGCCGCAGCCAGTCGGATCCGAGTTGGACCCCGGTTGGCCAGAGCTAGGCGGGAAGACCGGATACACTTGGCCGACGGTGAGGTCGGCCTTGAGGAGCTGGCCCTGACTGACGTTCCAGAAGTAGACGAGCCCGCGGACGTCGGCGTTCGCGATCGTCCCCTGACTGACGTTCCAGAAGTAGACGAGCCCGCGGACGTCGGCGTTCGCGATCGTCCACGTCTGCGTGACGCTGAGGTAGGCGACCCCGTTGGACAGACGGCGCAGCTCGACGGTCGCGTCCCCCCCCGCCGCGGTGCCGACGAACGTGTTCCAGATCGCCTGCGTCAGCGTGAACCGGCTCGGCGGATCGGCGGTCGTCAGCACCGCCAGGTCGAGGCTCGGCGCCACGAGGTGGATCTCGTACTCGTCGCCGGCCGAGCCCAGGTTCCACATCATCTCCGGCGGCACGAGGCCGGTGGGGAACACCGTCTTGTCGTAGGGGTACGCGAGCACGGTCACCGCGGGATCCGCCTCGACCGCGGCGGCGAGCTTCGCCGCGTCACCGGCGGGGAGATTGCTCTGGTTGATGGTCGCCTGCACCGTGACCGTCACCGTCGTCGACCCCTGGATCCCCTGCGCGACCGCGGTCACCGTGACCTTGCCGAAGACGTTGCCCGTCGGCTGGACGAGGCCGTTGCCGGCGCCGATCGACGCGATGTCGTAGCGGTCGACCGTCCAGCTCGCCTGCACGCTGGCCGTCGTTCCGTCGGTGTAGGTGAGCGTGGCGCTGAGCGTCTCGCTCGGCAGATTGGAGAGATCGGTGACGGCCAGCGTCGAATTGGCCGGCGTGATGGTGATGGTCTGCGGGGCGCCGTGATCGGCGCCGAGAAGGCTCATCGTGCTGTCGCCGTCGAGCCCCGCGTCCGCGGAGGAGCAGCTCTTGCCGGCGCAGAACGAGGACGTCTCGCTCGGCCCGCAGGCCAGCAACAGGGCCACGAACACCGTGAGCACCGCGCCGATCGCGCCGGCAAGCCCCCACGTACGCATGGCCTTACTTTACATCGTTCGCCGGCCCCGGGCTCGGCTCCTCACCGGTACAGTGCGCTCGCCGACGTCACCGCCCACGACAGGTAAACGACCACCGTGACCGCGAGCGCGGCCGGCAATCCCACCCGCGTCCACGCCCGGGTCGCCATCGTCAGCCAGCTCCCCGTGGAGGCGGCCTCGATCTCGCCGCGAGCCTGCCGCCGGACACGGTCGGCGAGCTCGCGCGGCGGCGCGACGGACGTCAGCGTACGCAGCGCCTTCAGGTCGTCGTCATCGTGCGCGGGGGAGCTCATGCCAGTACCTCCTTGGATTCTACCATCGCGAGCTTCTCTGCAAGCTGGGCGCGCGCCCGGGCCAGCCGCTGCCGGAGGGCGTCGTACTTGATGCCCAGCATCTCGGCGACCTTCTCCTGGTCGAAGCCCTCCACGCCGACGAGAAGGAGCACCTCCCGGGACGCGGGAGGAAGCGCCTCCAGCGCCCGCTCGAGCTTTTCCATGGCCCTCGCGGCGTCCGCCCTCGCGTCCGGGTCCCCCGCGCTCGGGGGAGGCAGCGCGTCGTCGTCGATGGCCACGAGGCGGCTGAGGTCGAGCATCGACCAGCGCCGGTGGCTCACCCACGCATTGCGGGCGACGGTGAAGAGCCAGGCCGCGAGATCGGTGTCCTCGGCGAGGCGCGGCGCGTTCCGCGCGAGCTTGAGGAAGGTCTCCTGGAACAGATCCTCGGCGACGTCGGACCGGCGGCAAAGGCGCAAGAGAAACCCGTAGATACGCCCTCTGTACCGCGCGTAGACCGCGTCGAACGCCGAGGGGTCCCCGCGGCGGAGCGCATCGACCAGGGGACGCTCGGTGGGGTCGCGCACGTCTCCCCCATGAACGCGCTCCGCCCGGCTCCGTGACAACGAAAAAGGGCTCTCCGAGGGGTTTCGTGGACGCGGATCGCCTCGAGTACGCCTGCGTACGCCTCGAGTACGCCTGCGTACGCCTCGAGTACGCTACCGATCGCCTCGAGTACGCCTGCGTACGCCTCGAGTACGCTACCGATCGCCTCGAGTACGCTACCGATCGCCTCGAGTACGCTACCGATCACCTCGAGTACGCCTGCGTACGCCTCGAGTACGCTACCGATCACCTCGAGTACGCCTGCGTACGCCTCGAGTACGCTACCCATCACCTCGAGTACG
>JBEKGQ010000222.1:0-9634 GCA_050012715.1 Polyangiaceae bacterium | reverse complement strand
GAACCGAGCGCCCACGACGCCGAGCATCGACCGGCGCGTGCTCGACGAGCTCGTGCGCATCCACGAGGCCGACGGGCGCTGGAGCGAGGCCGCACGCGCGCGGCGGGCGCGCATCCGCTACGTGACCGATCCCGCCGCGATCGCCTACGAGCTGCGCGCGCTCGCCGCCGCGGCCGAGAAGGACGGGGACCTCGAGTCGGCGATCGCCGACGTGCAGCGCGCGCTCGCGGTCGACGCGACGGATCCGACGCTCGTCGAGATCCTCGATCGCCTCCTCGCGACGACCGGCAAGCACGACCAGCGCATCGCGACGTGGCTCCAGGAGGGCGCCCGTACCGAGGACGGGGCGCGGCGCTCGAAGGCCCTGGCCCGCGCCGCGCAGATCTGCGACGACCTCGGCCGCCCCGCGGACGCCGTGCGCCACCTGCGGTCGGCGTGGATCGCGGCGCCGGGCGACGCCGAGGTCCTCGACTCGCTGGCGCGCCTGCTCTCGCCCGTCCTCTCCGAGGCGGTGGACGCCGGGGCGCGCTCGCTGGTGGAGCTCTACGCGCAGGCGGCCGAGCAGGCGCGCGACGTGGGCCGCAAGGTGGCCTACCTCGAGAAGGTGGGGCTGCTCTGGGAGGAGCTCCTCGGCGATCCGGCCCGCGCCGCGCGCGCCTACGAGCAGGTGCTCGAGCTGGAGAAGGACCGCCGGACCGCGCTGCTGGGCCTCCAGCGCACGGCGGCGCGCATGGGGGACGCGAGGACGCTCGCCCGCGCGCTCCTCGACGAGGCGCGCATCGCCTCGGACGGGGCGACGCGGCTGTCGTTGCGCACGCGCGCCGCGGGGGCCCTGGCGAAGACGGACCCGGCGCGGGCGATGCAGCTCGTGCGCGAGGTGCTCCACGAGGACCCGGCGCACTCGAGCGGCCGCGCCCTCGAAACGCGGCTCGAGGAAGAGGCGGGGCGATGGGAGCTCGCCGCGAAGTCCCTGCACGCGCGCATCGACCAGGCGTCGACCGGCGCGGAGAAGGTCGCCCTCTGGCTGGCCCTCGCGCAGATGCAGCACACGCGCCTCCACCGCCCCCTCGACGCGATGCAGTCGCTCGAGCACGCGCGCGCGATCGACCCCGCGCACCCGGTCCCTCCCCAGGAGATCGCCCGTGTCCTCGAGGACCACGGCGACGCTCGCGAGCTGCGGGACGCGATCGAGCGGCTCGCCAACCATGCGAGCACGCCCGAGGACCGTGCCCGGCACCTCACGCGGGCGGCGGAGATCGACGAGCTGCGCCTCGGCGACGACGCGTCGGCGATGCGCACCTACCAGCGCGCGCTCGCCGAGATGCCGGACGACGATCTGGCCGCGGAGCGACTGGCGCGCGTCGTGGCGCGGCGGGGCAAGAACGCGGTCGGCGGCGGCCTCGGCGAGCTCGCGACGCTCCTCGCGAAGCGCATCGAGCGGGCGTCGTCGCCTCAGGCCGCGCAGGCCATGTCGTTCGAGCTGGCGGCGCTGCTCGTGCAGATGCACCAGGAGCCGGCGCGGGCCACCTCGCTGCTCGAGGCGCTCCTCGCCGAGCAGGGCGACCACGTGCCGGCGCTGCGGACGCTCGAGTCGCTGCGGCGCCGCGCGGGGGACGTGGCGCCGCTCGCGCGCGTGCTCACGCGGCAGGGCGACGCGCTGAACGACGCGCGGGCCCGGCTCGGCGCGCTCTGGAACCTGGCCGCGCTCGAGGAGTGGAGGCTCCCGGTCGGCGATCCGGCGCAGACCTACCGCAACATTCTCGAGCTCGATCCGACCGACCCGGGCGCGCTCGACGCGACGCTGCGGCGCGAGCTCGGGAACGCACGCCGCGGAGACCCGCGCGCGCGAAAGACGGTCATCGGCGCGCTGCGCGCCCTCGTGCCGTTCGCATCGGACGAGGACACGCGCCTGGCGCTCCAGCTCCGCCTCGCGCTCCTGCTCGAGACCGCGGCGGACGAGGCGCCCGAATCGCTCGCCTCGGAGGACATGTCGCGCGAGGCCCTGACGCGCTACCGGGACGCGCTGCGGAGCGACGAGCTCTCGGTGACCGCGTCGACGTCCGTCGCTCGCCTCGCCGGGCGACTGATGGACACCGAGGCCGCGCTCGCCGCCGCGCGCTCGCTGGCCGAGCTGGCGATCGAGCCTCGCGTTCGCTCGCGGTACCTGGTCGACGCGGCGGAGCTGCTCCTCGGCCCGGACGACGACGACCGGCTGGGGCGCGTCTCGGAGCGCCGCGCGAGCGCGGCCCTGACGCTCGAGCGCGCGCTCGACTCCGACGCCGATTCGATCCCCGCCGCGGGCCGCCTCGCGACCGTGCTGCTCGAGGACCACCAGGGCGAGCGGCTCGTCAGCGCGTTCCGGACCGCGCTGACGCGCGCGAAGTCGCCGGACGCCATCGTGATGCTCGGCTCGGAGATCGCGCGGGTGGCCCGCGACGAGCTGCAGGACCTCACGGTCGCCATCGACGCGATGCGCCGGGTGCGCGCGGCGGCGCCGCAGCACGTGCCGTCGCTCCTCACGCTCGCCGAGCTCTGCATCGCCCAGCGCTCGTGGCCGGAGGCGGTCGACGCGCTGGAGGCGGTCGTGTCGACGAGCCGCGAGGTGCCGCCCAAGCTGACCGCGCTCTTCGCGCTCGCGAGCATCTACGAGCGCGTGCTCGCGCGCCCGGACGACGTGGATCGCGTGCTCCGGGCGGCGCTCGCGATCGAGCCCGGTAACGCGCGCGCCCTCCGCGCCCTGCTCCGGCGGATCGCCGCCGAGCCGGTCGAGGACGACCTCCACGCGCAGCGCGACCGCCGCGAGGAGCTGGCGGATCTGCTCGGGCGGCTAGCGCAGGTGGAGAAGGACCCCGAGCAGAAGACGGGCATCCTGCAGGAGCTCGCGGACGTGCATGCGCGCCTGGGCGACCGGCAGGGCGCCGAGCGCGCTCTCGTCGAAGCGGTGGCGACGATGCCGTCGAACGCGCGCGCCTTTGCGCGACTGGCGGGCCTCTTCCGGCGGCCCGACGGTCGCGACGCGACCGGGTACGCGCGGGCCCTCGCCGGCGTCATCGGCCTCGGGCAGGAGCTCGGCCACGTGGACGCGCGCTGGTTCGCGGCGCTCGGGACGCTGGAGATCCAGCAGCTCCAGCGCCTCCGCGACGGCGTCGTGCACCTGCAGCGCGCCCTCGCGCTCGATCCGACCCTCCACGAGACGCGCTTCGAGCTCGCGAGCGCGTTCGCGAAGATGGGCGCGAACGAGGAGGCGTCCCGCGCCCTCATCGCGATGATCGCGCCGAGCGCGCTCCCGCTGCTCTCGATCGCCGATCCGGCGTCCGGCCTCACCCTCCTCGAGCAGTCCCTGTCCAAGGAGCGGCGGGTCGACGAGGCGGTGGTGGTGAGCGAGCTGCGCGCCTTGAGCGGCGAGCTCGACGACGGCCGCAAGTCCTGGCTCCGCGCCCGCCGCCTGCCGCCCGTCGATCCGCAGCACAGCGCGCTCGACCGCACCGCCCTCGTCAACCATGTGCTCCCGCCCGAGGGGCGGCACATCCTGCTCGAGGTGGCGGTCGCGGTGGCCGGCCTCGAGGCGAAGATGATGCGGAGCGACCTCTCGGAGCTCGGCATCTCCTCGCGCGATCGTCTCACCTCGAGGAGCGGACACCCGACCCGCGTCATCCTGGATCGCGTGGCGCGGCAGATGGGGGTCGGCGAGGTCGAGCTGGCCATCGCGCCCTCGGTGACACGCACCCGCGTCCTGTCGCAGGACGTACCGTGGGTCGTGGTGCCGCCCTCGCTGATCGAGCAGACGGAGATGGCGCAGACGGTGAGCATCGCGCGCGCCGTGGCGCGCATCGCGTTCGGCGTGCCCTGGCTCGAGGAGCTGGCGCCGCCGCACATCGAGGCGCTCCTCGTCGCCGCGGCGCGCCAGGCGGTACCCGGCTACGGCGCGGAGGACATCGACGTCCTGACGCAGAAGCTCGTGGCGCAGCACGAGCCGACCATCGCGAAGCTCCTGACGCGCCGCCAGAAGAAGCAGCTCGAGGAGCTGTCGCCGCACATCGCCTCCGCGCAGTCGCGCCCCCCGCAGGCCGACGCGTTCGTCAACGCGCTGGTGCGCGCCGAGCTGCGGACCGCGTTCGTCGTGACCGGCGACCTCCTGACGATGGTGGACGAGATGCGCGCGCTCGACCAGGGGCTCCACCGCGCCACCGACTCCGCCGGCCCCGGGGCTCTGGCCGCCGTGCTCGGGCACGCGTTCGCCGGCGACGTCGTCCGCTACGCGCTGACCCCCGAGGCGACCGCGCTTCGCCGCCGCCTCGGCTCGACCTGGACGTGACCCTCGCCCGCTACTGGATCGGAGGCGCGGTCGCCGGCGAGGGGAAGACGCAGGTCCCCTCGCACACGAGGCCCACGTCGCACGGCCATCCTGGCGGACACGACTCGCCGGGCTGACGCGCCTCGGCGCAGCCGTGGAGCCCGCCGACGCAATCGCCGTGGACGATGACGTCCGCGTGCTGCCCGCCCGCGAAGACCACGAGCCAGGTCCCATCCTCCACCGGATCGACGTCCTCGAGCGCGAAGCCGGACGTCGCGTCGACCGGCATCTCCAGGGTCGCGGATCCGTCGCTCCTCGCGCGCCACACCTCGAACTGCATGGGCGACCCGTCGGTCGTCACCACCTCGAGCTCGAGCTGGGACCCTCCGAGGAGCCCCATGGTCGCCACCACCGGGCTCTCTCCCAGCGTGACGTGATTGTCCACGCCCACGTAGGCGCGCTGCTCGCCGGCTCCCGAAAGGAGCGCGTTCATGGTCGTCGCCTCGCCGGAGGTCGAGCCGACCGCGCCCCCCATCTCTGGCGTCCCCCCGCAGCCGGCCGCGCACACCGCGGCCACCGCTCCCGCAATGGCGCGGAACGTAATGCGGTTCATGGAGTCATCCCTTCGTCATCACCCAGGTTTCAGGCCTGGGCTGGTCTCCCTACCGACCGGTACTGACGCAATGCGTAAGGCCAGCCGGGCGACCCGTCAAGGGGACGGCGCCAGGGCGACCCGCACGAGGGCCAGCGTGCCCTCGACGCCCTTCACCTGGGCCTCGAGCCGCTCCTTCTCGGCGAGGCGCCGCCGGTCCCTCGCGTCGAGCGCGTCGAAGACCTCGACCGGCAGGACGATCTCCCCCGAGCCGGCCAAGTGCTGCACGCGCGACGCGACGTTCACCGTCTGGCCGAAGTAGTCGAGAGCGCCGTTCGCGGTGACGACGTAGCAGGCACCGGCGTAGAGCCCGAGCTTCAGCCCCACGAGGCCTCCGTGCTTCTCCTTGACCCGGAACGCCTCGAAGCGCTGGAGCGCGTCGATGGCCGCGCGCGCACACTGCGTCGCGTCGACGAAGGCCGCCAGCACGGCGTCCCCCATCGTCTTCACGAAGACGCCGTCGTGCTCGTCGATCACCGCGCGCAGCACGTCGAAGTGGTCGTCCACGAGGCGGAACGCCGCCGCGTCCCCGACTTGCGAATAGAGCGCGGTGGAGCCGGTGAGATCGCTGAAGAGGACGGCCGCGCGCGCCACCTTGAGCGGCGTCCCGCGCTTCAGCAGCTCGCTCGAGAAGATCGTGCGGAACTCGCCAAGCGTCGACACCACGTGCGCGGTGGCGGCGGTGCTCGCGAAGCCCAGGCGCTCGATCTTCACGTGCCGCGCCTCCGCGCACGTCGATCGCACGCGGAGCTCGCCCCCGGGCAACGCGTGGAGGTGCGCCGGGTGAACCGCCGCCGCGTCGATCGACACGTCGACCGCCGGCGCGCCGCTCTCGTCGACCTCGAGCGTCGCCGAGGCGCCACCGCGCACGAAGACGCGAAAGCGCCCCGCCTCGCGCGGTACGTCGAGCGATCGCGTCGCGCCCGCCTCGACGGTGCCCTGCACGAGGACGTGCGGCGTCCGCGCTGGCCCGCCGATGCAGAACATCGCGTCCGGCACGCCACGCACCGACGGGTGCGGGAGGAAGGTCGCCTCCACCGCGCGGTCGAGATCGAGGTCGAAGGTGATGTCGCAGAGCTGGCAGTGCCCCTCGGGCTTGATGTCCTCGAGGGCGCGCGCCTGCTGCGACGACGTCATGCAGCTCGGACAGATGATCCCCCACCGCATCTCGACGAGGCCCGCCGGGACCGCCTTCAGGAACGCCCGCAGCACCTCGCGCCGCTCGTCGCCCCACTGGTCGGCGAAGGCGAAGGGGCGCATCCGCACGAGGTCCGCGTCCGGCGCGTCGCGGACGAGCACCCCCAGCTTGTCGGCGAGGGCCGGCGCCACCGCGTCGTCCTTCAGCCGCTGCACCGCCGCCGCGATCCGCCCCTCGTCGGCCGGGGACGCGGGCTTCACGTACGGGCTCGCCGCGCCCTCCATGACGTGAGCGTCCACGAGCGCGCCGAGGTCGGCGAACTTGGAGGTGAAGAGGCGCGCGTTCAGCCACGCGATCGGCGTGAATATCTCGTACCGGGGGACGATCTCCATCCGCACCGTCGCCCGCGTCCCACCCTCGAGCGCCCCTCCGCCGTCGCTGGCGCGCGTCGGCGTCAGGGTGCAGCGCCACGTGTACGACGCCACCGGTCCCCCGCGCATCTTCCGGTGCACCCCGAAGGTCCGCTGGTGGCTCCACTCGAACGGGTACTCCTCGTAGACGAGCTTGAACCCGCCGGCGCGCGTCTCGGCGACGAAGCGGGCGCTCGTCGGGCTCCCCTCCTCGATGGGCAGGTAGCGCACGTCGTGGCTGCCGATGAGGCGGTTGAACCGCTCCGTATCGGACAGGAACGGCCAGACACGCTCCGGCGGAGAAGCGAGATCCACCGAGCGCGTCACGACGATCGCGCGCATCGCAACGAGGGTATCACGCGCTACGATCGGGGCGTGTCGACACCCAGCGATCCGCCCCCGCCGCCCCGGCGCCGCGAAGTCGACCTCGGCCCTACGCCGGCGCCGCTGCCGCTCGCGCTCGAGCTGCCGAAGGCCACGAAGGGCGTCGCGCCGACGGTCGACATGCCGGCCCGGGAGATGCCCCCCGCGCGACGGAAGGCCTCGCTCGCGCGGTGGCTCGTGCGCGTGGGGGTCGTGCTCGTCGTTCTCGGTGCGGCCGCGGCCGCGGTCCTCGTGTGGGTGCTCCCCTGGTACGTGCGACGCGAGTGCATCGAGGCGGCAGCCGCCCACGGCATCGCGCTCACCATCGACGACGTGAGCCTCGAGCCCGGGGGCTTCCAGCTCGTCGGTGTCCACGCCACCGCGACCGCCATTCCGGGCGCGCGCGCCGAGGCGCCCGAGATCGACGTGCAGACGACGGGCCTCCAGCCGGACCGCATGACGGTGCGGCGGGCGACGCTGACGCTGGCCGGCTCGTGGAGCACGGTCGAGGCGGCGTTCACCGCCTGGCGTGCGAGCCCGAAGGGTGGCCAGGGCGGGAGCTGGTCGCCGACGACGCTGGTGGTCGACGAGTCCCGCGTCGTCTGGCAGGGCCCCTTCGCAGAGAACGCGCGCGTCGAGGCCGCGAACACACACCTCGACGTCACCTGGGGCGCCCCGACCGCGACGGTGCACGCGCGCTCGGACAACGTGGTGGTCGTGGTACCGGCGGGGAAGCTCGGGCCCTGGCGGGTCGACCTCGACCGTACGCCGGACGCGTCCCGGGTCCGCCTGGCCCTCGATCCGGCCGTCCCCGACGCGTGCACGGTGCTCGTCGTCGGCAACGACGCCGGGCCGACGAGCGTCGACGTGAAGATCCCGCGCTCCCCGCTCGCGCGCCTCGGCGTCGGGCCAGAGCTCGTGGGCCTCCGCGGAAAGGCGCTCCAGGTCGAGGCGACCGCCCACTACGGGGCCTCCGGGAACGACCGCGGCGACGTCACCGCCAAGGGGGGTCTCTTCGGCATCGAGGCCGGCCTCCCGGCCCCGATCGACGTCAACTGGGACGGGACGGCGAGCGGCGACCGCCGCACGGGCCTCGACGTGAAGAAGGCCCACCTCGCGGTGGGTCCGATGGCGGGCGCCATGACGGGCACGGTGAAGACGTTCGACGACGGCTTCCGGGTCGACCTCGCCTGGAGCGCGACGGCCGTGCCGTGCGCGGCCTTCGAGGCGCCCGCCGCCGCGGGCAGCCCGCTCGACGTCGCGTTCCAGCTCCGCAAGCTCGCCGAGGGCGTCGGCCTGGCGAAGGTGGCGGGTGAAGTGAGCGCTCGCGGCACGCTGAGCTTCGACTCGCGCGACCTCGGGGCGGCGCACGTCGAGTTCGCGCCGCAGGTGAAATGCCAGGTTTCCCTGTTCGGGCAGTAGATCGTGAGCTATAGAGGCCCCGCCATGAGAGGATCCCGCACCCCCGCCCTTCGCCCGACGACCAACGAGCTCCAGGACAAGCTCCGTGGGCTCTCCCGCCACCGGCGCGGCAAGCTCGCGCACGCCGCCCACACGACGCTCGTGAAGGTCGACCAGTGGGCCCGCGGCGGCGCCCTCCCGGCCGACCTCGTCGGCGCCATCGAGCGCGCGATGAGCGCCACGGCGACCAAGGCGAAGGCGAAGGCCTGACGGTCAGGGGCCACCCGCCTGCGGAGCGTCAGCGCGGGGGTTGCATCACCGCGAGGACCGGAGGGGCCACGCCCTTCAGCGTCACCACCCGATCGTCGATGAAGACGGCGCGTAGCGTCCGTCGGCGGACGAGCAGCAGGTCGATCGGGATGACGACGAGGATCCCGGGGAAGAACACGAGAAACCCGATCGCGATGACGGCCCCCCAGTCGTTCGCGACCCCCACGAACATCAGGCCGAGCCCGACCAAGACCGGGCCGATGATCGCCAAGGAGCGGAGGACCCTCGCCGTCGTCCACTTCGAGCTGCACGGCGCGCACAGCGGGAGCAGCAGGTGCGCGCGCTTCGTCATGATCATTTGCACGATGACGAGCGGCAGGAGGCCGGCCAGGAGCAGGAAGTACGTCCACGCCGGGAACCAGGCAAACCGCTGCGAACGCCCGCGAAGCTCCCCCGTCGCCCCGCACTTCACGCAGAGCGGCGGGAACGCGTAGATCTTCGGGATGGTCACGCGGTCCCCGTCGACCTGCGGCGGGGGCGCCTCGTATCCCGGCGGTCCCACCGGATACGCGCCGTAGGGCGCCTGCGGCGGGGCGTACGGGTTCGGCGCCGGCGGCTGCATCCTCGCCTCCCTACCCGTTCTGCTTCGCGAAGTCCTTCATGAAGCGCGCGAGCTCGTCGACCCACGCCGGCTCGACCGCGTTGTAGAGCGACACGCGGACGCCTCCGACGCTGCGGTGGCCCTTCAGCCCGACCATCCCGTGCTTCTTCGACTCGTCGAGGAACTTCTTCTCGAGCGCCTCGCTCGGGAGGCGGAACACGACGTTCATCACCGACCGGCTGCCCTTCTCGACCGGGGCCCGGTAGAAGCCCGCGTCGCCGTCGATGGCGGCGTAGAGCACCGCGGCCTTCTCGCGGTTCCGGCGCTCGATGACGTCGAGCCCGCCGAGGTCCTTGATCCACTCGAGCACGTTGCGCACGAGGTAGATGCCGAACGTTGGCGGCGTGTTGAGGAGCGACTTGGCCTCCGCGTGCGCGCGGTACTGCAGGATGCTCGGCAGGTCTTTTCGCCCGGCCTCGATGAACTCGCGGCGCGCGATGACCAC
>JBEKGQ010000221.1:0-9635 GCA_050012715.1 Polyangiaceae bacterium | reverse complement strand
GGCGTGCGCGCTCCGGCAGCGGCTCTTCGAGGGTGGCGACACGGACGCGTACCGGGTCCTCCACGGCGAGGGGGATCGGACGCCGGGGTTCGTCGTCGATCGCTACGCGCACGTGTCCGTGTTGAGGACGGACGGAGAGGGAGCGGCGGCGCGCGCGAGCGACCTCGTCGACGTGCTGGGGCCGACACTGGAGTCGTGGGGAGTGTCCACGCTCGTTCACCGGGTCGGCGGCAAGGGCGAAGCGCCGCGCCTCGAGGTGCTCCGCGGCGAGGAGCCGCCGGACACGGTCGTCGTGAAGGAAGAGGGCCTCGCGTTCGTGGTCGACTTGAAGCACGGACAGAAGACGGGGGCGTTCCTTGACCAGCGGGAGAACCGCGCGTTCGTCGGGAAGATGGCGGCGGGGCGGCGCGTCTTGAACCTGTTCTCCTACGCGGGCGGCTTCTCCCTCTTCGCGGCGGCAGGGCACGCGGCGCACGTGACGAGCGTCGACGTGGCGGCGGGGGCCCACGCGACGGCGCAGGCGAGCTTCCGTGCGGCGGGCGTCGATCCGGGCAAGCACACCTTCGTGACCGCCGACGTCTACGCGTTCCTCGAGCAAGCCCGGAAGCGGAAGGAGACGTGGGACCTCGTCATCAGCGATCCGCCGAGCTTCGCGCCCAGCGAGAAGGCGGTCCCGCGCGCGCTCTCGGCGTACCGCACGCTCCACCGCGCGTGCGCCGACGTGCTCTCGCGCAAGGGCACCCTCTTCGCCGCGTCGTGCTCCAGTCACGTCGACATGGCGGCCTTCCTCACGACGCTCGACGACGCGGCCCTCGGCCGCGATGACCTCCGCGTCCTCGAGCTCCGCGGCGCGGGGCAAGACCACCCGACGCTCGCGGCGTTCCCGGAGGGCCGGTACCTCAAGCTCGTCGTGATGGGTTAGCTACTCCGCGAGGATCGCCTCGTCCGTCAGGGACTCCATCGAGTCGCGGGGGCCCGAGGCGATGAGGCCGAGCGGATCGAAGACGCCCCGCTCCTTCGGCGTCACCGACGACAGCGACGACACCAGCTGCGCCTTGCGGAGGTAGATCTCCTCGCGGCGACCGGTGTCGTTCTCGACCTTCAGCGACAGCTCGTGCGCGTTCGGGCTGCGGCGCGCCACCTCGCCCACCGTCGACGCGATCGCCGCCACCACGAGCGAGACCACCTTCGTGCCCAGGTCCTGCTCCGTCACGTCGGCCCCACCGAGGGCCAGGCTCACGAGCCGCTTCTTCTTCGCGAGCACCGGGCCGCACGCGGAGCGGAGGTGCTGCCACAGGCGCTCCACCTCCTTGGCCGACACCGCGTCGAGCACCGCCGGGAGGCCCGACTCGGCCTCCGCGTCGTCCGGGTGGTGCACCTCGGCGGAGAGCTTCTCTTCCCGGCGGGTCAGGTTGAAGACGAGCGAGTCCAGGGCCTCCGCCTTCCTCCGCAGGCGGAGCTCGGCGCGGTCGTCGCGGAGATCGAAGCCGCCCACCACGTACTCGTCGAGGGTGATCGTCTCCGACGTCACGCTCCGCTTGAAGAGGCTGCGCTTCACCCCCACCGGCAGGGTCACCTCCGTCGCGAAGTCCTTCACGTGGCGCGGTCCCCCCCACGCGTCGAGCTCCTCGCCCGACAGCGTGAAGCCCGCGACGAGCCCCCCTTCGTACGTGAACACCGCCGACAGCGCGTTCGCCCCGCCCTCGAGCGCCATCGTCACCCGCGTCTCGTCGACCGGCAGACGCACCGCGATGAGCAGCTTCTCCAGCGCCTCGCGCGCCTCGGCCCGGCGCCGCGCGCACTCGGCGCGCGTCGCCTGCTGGTCGCGATCGCTCGTCGCGACCGCCTGCCGCCGCGCCTCGTCGACGATCCGCTGCGCCAGCTCCGCGAGCTGCTGCACGTAGTCGCGCACCGCCACCTGGGTCGAGTCGCGGGCGCCGTCTTTCAGCGCGCCGACCGCCTCGCGGTGGAACGCGTCGAACTCCTCGACCGCGCGGGTCCGCTGGACCGCCCCCTCGTCGGCGGCCACGCGCAGCGCCCGCGTCTCCGCGTCGAGGCGCACGACCCGCGCCGCCTGCGCGCAGAACACCTCGAGCGCCTGGAGGAAGTCGTACTGCGGCGGGAACGGGACAGAGTCGCCGTAGAGGTACCGCATGCTCCCAAGGGTACCGCAGAGTCCGGCCCTCGGGGGAAGCCGTGCCGCGGGAGCCTCGGGCTAGCGTTCGAGGTCGTAAAAGACCTTGTCCCCGCCCTTCACGTGGTGGAGCCCGCAGCCCAGGCGCTCGAAGTGCTTGCCGAGGAGGCGCCGGTAGAACGTCGCGGGGCGCGCGTGGACGCTGACGTCCGTCTTCGACCGGTCGACCACGTCGCGCAGGTCGCGCGACGTGACCGCCTCGACGTAGAGAAACCCCCGGCACATCGCCGCCATGTTGGCGATTGCCCGCGCGCACGCCGCGTCGTCGAGGTACGGCAAGACCCCCTGGCACACCACCAGGTCGAACTTCTCCCGCCCGCGCCACCGCGTGATGTCCCGCTGCTCGTGGTCGTACGTCGCGCAGGCGTACGCGCTCACGTCGGTCGACCGGTAGCGCACGTCCGGCAGGTTCGCGCGGAACCAGTCCCGCCAGAGCCCCGTCCCGGCGCCCACGTCGAGCACCTTCTCGACGTCCCCGCCGAACCAGCGCACGAAGCCGGTGACGCCCCGCGCCAGCTCCGCGATCTGCTCCTGGCCGTACACGCGGGAGCGGCGCGACTCGTAGTACCGGCGGAAGTAGGCGGCGTCGAACGATGCGGACATGCACACCCGGAGAGGACAGAAGAGGGGAAACAGGGAGGGAAGGAGAGAAGGAGGTCGGATGGGATTGCCGTCCCGAGTACCCTCCTCCTCTCCTTCTCTCCCTGTTTCTTCCCTCTTATCACCCTCGCCAGATCCTTTGGTCGGGTCGTGCGTCGGAGGGGCATGCGAAGCATCTCGGCGCTCGGGCTCGTGGGGATACTCGGGGTGGCGGGGTGTGCGAGCGCGCAGGCGACGCCGAAGGCGGCCGCGCCAGTCCCGGAGCGGGGCGCGGAGCCGGTCCCGGTGGTGGCGGAGCTGCCGCCGGCGCCGGTGGCGCCGGTGAACAAGGCGCCGGTCCCGACGGGGCCCTGGGTGGGCGCGGCGGCGGACAGCGAGGTCGTCCTGTCGCGGGGTGGGGACGCGTTCGTGGGGGTGTGGGTGGACATCCCCGAGGGGACGCGGGCGAAGGTGCGGGCCCCGGTCGACCTGGCGCTCGTGGTGGACACGTCGGGGTCGATGGAGGGGGCGAAGATCCAGGCCGCGCGCGCGTCGGCGAAGACCATCGTGCAGCGGCTCGCCGACGGGGACGTCATCTCGGTCGACACGTTCAGCGACCACGCGCGGACGCTCGTCCCGCCGGTGCTCATCACGCCCGAGACGCGGGCGCGCGTCCTCTCGGCGATCTCGGAGCTCGGCACGGGGGGCTCGACGAACATCGAGGAGGGCCTCGCCCTCGCCGAGATGCACGTGGCGCAGGCCCCGCACGACCACCCGGTGCGGCGCATCGTCATGATCTCCGACGGCCAGGCGAACGTGGGCCTCTCGTCGCCGCAGGCGCTCGGCGAGCTCGCGCAGCGAAGCCTCGCGCTGGGCGCGCAGGTCACGTCGCTCGGCGTGGGGCTCGACTACGACGAGCGGACGCTCGACGCGATCGCGGAGCGGACGAGCGGGCGCCTCTTCCACGTGGGCGACCCGCGCGAGATGACCGCGACGCTCGAGCACGAGATCGACCTGCTGGCGGCGACGGTCGCGGACCAGGCGTCGATCGAGGTCGTCCCGGCGCCCGGGGTGGTGCTCGTGGGCGTCGAGGGCGCGCGCGTCGAGAGCCTGCCGAACGGCGCGGTGCGCATTCCGCTCGGGACGCTCTATGCCGGCCAGCACCGCGAGGCGCTCGTGCGCATGCGGCTCACCGAGTCGGCGTCGGGCGCCCAGCGGGCGCTCGCCAGCGTGCGCCTGCAGTTCCACGATCCCGCCGAGAACGAGGTGGAGCGCGTGCAGGAGGTGCTCGCGCGAGCCACGACGAGCGACGATCCGGTCGCGGTCGCGGCGCACGCCAACGCGAAGACGCACGCCATGATGGCCATCGTCGAAGCCGCCAAGACGGAGATCCAGGCGGCGCAGGACGTCGGCTCGGGGAACTTCATGCAGGCCGAGTCGCAGCTCGCGGCGGCCCAGAAGGGCCTCCTCGACGAGGCAGCGCGCACGAAGGACGACGAGGCCCGCAAGAAGCTCACCGCGGTGGCGGCCACGGTGGCCACCCAGCGCGCGCACGCCGCGGCCGCCCCCAAGGCACCCGCCGCCCAGATGCGCATGGACGTCCTCGAGATGAACGCCGCCGGCATGAGCCACGCGGGCTATTGAAAGAAGAGAGAGGGGAAACAGGGAGAGAAGGAGAGAAGGAGGGTTGTTCTCGACCAAGAAACCCTCCTTCTCTCCTTCTCTCCCTGTTTCCGTCTCTCTCTAGCTTCGCCAGAGGCGGCTCTGCTCGAGCAGCTTGGCGACGAGGGACGTCCAGCCGGTCTGCGCGCGGGCGCCGAGGCCCTCGCCGGTGTCGCCGTGGAAGTACTCGTAGAACGTCACGTGGTCCCGGAAGTGGGGGCTCTTCTGGAGCGCGTGCCGGTGGCCGTTCGCGGCGCGCTGGCCCTTCTCGTCCGCCGTGAAGAGCCCGATGAGCCGCCGCGAGAGCTCCGCCGCCACCTCCCACAGCGTCAGGTACTTCCCCGAGCCGGTGGGGCACTCCACCTTCAGCGACTCGCCGTAGTAGTGCGCCAGCCGCTGCAGCGCCTCGATGACCAGGTAGTTCACCGGCATCCACACCGGCCCGCGCCAGTTCGAGTTCCCCCCGAAGAGACCCGTCCGGCTCTCCGCCGGCTCGTAGTCCACGCGGAAGTTCTGCCCCTCGATGCACAGCTCGTACGGGTGCGCCGCGTGGGCGCGCGACAGCGACCGCACCCCGTACGGCGACAGGAACTCCTCCTCGCTGAGCATCCTGGACAGCACGCGCACGAGCTTCTGCTCGTCCACGAGCGACAGCAGCCGCCGCTCGCGCCGGCCCGGCACGTCCATCAGCGGGCAATGCTCGCTCAGCTCGGGGCGGTTCCCCAGGAACCACCGCGCGCGCTTCCAGAAGGCCGGGAAGCGCGCGAGCGTGTCCCCGTCGAGCGTCGACACCGCGAAGAGCGGCGTGAGGCCCACCATCGACCGCACCCGCACCGGGAAGCTCTCGCCCGTCGGGCGGCGCATGACGTCGTAGTAGAAGCCGTCCTCCTCGTCCCAGAGGCTCGTCTCCTCGCCCGCGATGTGGTTGATGGCGTGCGCGATGAGGAGGAAGTGCTCGAAGAACTTGTTCGCCACGTCCTGGTAGCTGTCGTTCTCGCGCGCCAGCTCGAGCGCGATGTCGAGCATGTTGAGGCAGTACATCCCCATCCAGCTCGTCGCGTCGGCCTGCTCGAGGACGCCGCCGCCCGGGAGCGGCTTCGAGCGGTCGAAGAGGCCGATGTTGTCGAGCCCGAGGAAGCCCCCCTCGAACACGTTGCGGCCCGAGGTGTCCTTCCGGTTCACCCACCAGGTGAAGTTGAGCATCAGCTTGAGGAAAATAGACTCGAGGAACGCCCGGTCCGCGCGCCCGGTCATGCGTCGCTCGATCTGGAAGACGCGGAGCGCCGCGTAGGCGTGCACCGGCGGGTTCACGTCCCCCATCTGCCACTCGTAGGCGGGGATCTGCCCGTTCGGGTGCATGTACCACTCGCGCGTGAGGAGCGTGAGCTGCTGCTTGGCGAACTCCGGGTCGACGAGCGACAGCGGGATGCAGTGGAACGCGAGGTCCCACGCCGCGTACCAGGGGTACTCCCACTTGTCCGGCATCGAGAGCACCTCCGAGTTGTAGAGGTGCCGCCACCCGCTGTTGCGCCCCTCCCACCGCGACTCCGGCGGCGGCGGGAACGCCGGATCGCCGCGGAGCCAGCGCTCCACCTCGTAGGCGTAGTACTGCTTGCTCCAGTGCAGCCCCGCGAGCGCGGCGCGGAACACCTTCTTCTCGTCCGTCGAGAGCGACGACGGCCCCACCGCGGCGAAGAACTCGTCCGCCTCGTGCTGGCGCCGCTCGAACACGGCGTCGAAGTCCGCGAACGGCGTCATCCTCGCGCGGTTCGTGTAGCGGAGACGCAGCACCTCGGTCTGCCCCGGCTCGAGCAGCAGCGAGTAGCGCGCGCCCACCTTGGTCCCCCGGTGCGCCGGATTCACGGCGTCGCGGTTCCGGCGGACGATCGCCTCGTGGAACGCGTCCTTCACGTACGGCGACGGGCTCTCCTTGCCCCACAGCTTCGTCGTCGCCGACTCGTTCTCCGTGAAGAGCAGCTCCTCGGCGCCCTCCGCGTAGAGCCACGCGTGGCCGAGGTGCTCCTCGACCGTCTCCACCACGTGCACCTCGCCGAACGGCTCGAGGGCATGCAGCGACGGCCTCGGCGCGTCGTGGGCCCAGCTCCACGTGTTCCGGAACCAGAGCTGCGGGAGGACGATGAGCGGCGCGGCCTGGTCGCCGCGGTTGTGCACCGTGATGCGGACGAGCACGTCGTCCGGGTCCTCCTTCGCGTACTCGACGGTCACGTCGAAGTACCGGTCGTGATCGAAGACCCCGGTCTCGAGGATCTCCGGCTCCGGATCGTGCTTGCCGGCGCGACGCGATCGCTCGCGGATCTCCTCGTAGGGGAACGCGCGCTGCGGGTACTTGTAGAGCGCGCGCGCGTAGGAGCACGTCGGCGTCGCGTCCTCGTACCAGTAGAGCTCCTTCACGTCCTCGCCGTGGTTGCCCTCGCGGCCGTTCAGGCCGAAGAGGCGCTCCTTGAGGAGCGGGTCCACGCCGTTCCAGAGCGCGACCGCGAAGCACACGAGGCCGCGGTTGTCGCAGAGGCCGAGCAGGCCGTCCTCGCCCCACCGGTACGCCCGGAGGTGCGCGTGATCGAACGGCAGGTGGTCCCAGGCCTCGCCGTCCGGCGAGTAGTCCTCGCGGACGGTGCCCCACTGACGCTCGGAGAGGTACGGCCCCCAGCGGCGCCACTTCTTGCCGGCGGCGCGCGCCTCGTCGAGGCGGCGATGCTCCGCGGTCGAGTGGGTCGGCATTGGCGGAGACTATCGCGCCTTCCGTCCCCGAGACCCCCGTTCCGCGCCGCCGGTCCACCGGTGATACATTCCCTCGCGGTGCCGGACACGCTCGTGCCTCCCGAGGGACTCCCGCCGTCGCTGCCCGACGCCCCGGGCTCCGAGCCGACGCCGGGGCGAAGCTACACGACGCGATTGCCCGCGGTGGCTCCGGTGGCCGCCTCGGCCACCGCGAGCGGGGCGTATCCGGCGTACCCGACGGCGCCGCCGCAGGTGCTCTTCCCCCAGGTGGGGACGCTCCTGCGCGGGACGCGCGGCGAGTACCTCGTGCAGAGCATCATCGGCTCGGGGGAGTTCGGCGCGGTCTACGAGTCGGTCGGACCCTTCGACCAGATCTACGCGCTGAAGATGATGCGCCCGGCGAACCGCCCCTACGCCGAGGTGCAGGGCGAGTGGGCGCGCGAGGTGCAGCGGCTCCTGTCGCTCCGGCACCCGAACGTCGTCTACATCTTCGACGCGTTCGAGGAGCAGCACCTCTTCTACCTCGCGCTCGAGAAGTGCGACCACGCGCTCGAGGCGATGCTCGGCATCCCGATGCAGGAGGGGCTCGTCATCGAGCTCGCCCGCCAGCTCCTCGCCGCGGTGCAATTCCTCCACGACAACGACGTCGTCCACGACGACCTCCACCCCGGCAACGTCCTCATCTCGCACGGCAACGACCGGCCGATCGTCAAGATCAGCGACTTCGGCATCTCGACGGAGCTCCGCGGCATGCCCGCGATCCGCCCGAACGTCGTGCACCACGCCATCATGGCGCCCGAGATCATCGCGACCGGCTACACCGGCAAGCAGTCGGACATCTACCAGATCGGGCTCCTCCTCTACTGGATGCTCTCGGGGCAGAGCGCGGTGCCGCGGAACGTCCCCTACCCGGAGCTCGTCCGCTGCGTCGCGGATGGGGTGCCGCGCCGCCGCGCCGAGGCGCTCGGGACGCCGCTGGGGCAGCTCGTTGCGAAAATGCTGCGACGCCGGGAACAGTTTCGCTACGGCACGGCCAGGGAAGTATGGGCCGAGCTGCGCACGCTCCCGGCCTGGCAAAGCCGACAGCTGTTTCCGACCCGCTGACGCGCTAGGCTCGGGTCTGCGATGTCGGGGGACAGGGTCGCGCGGGCGGTGGGGCTGCGGTGTGCACTGGGGCCGTTCTTCGAGCGGGCACGGGTGCCGGTCATCGTGGTCGAGGCGGACGGGCGCCTGGCGTCGGCGAACGACGCGGCGCTCACGCAGTACGGCTATTCGCTCGAGGAGCTCTGCGCGATGCGCATCGAGGATCTCCTCGCCACGCCGTGGGGCGCCCTGTCGTCGGACCTGGCGTACGCCTACCGCGGCGAGCACCAGCCGCTCGCGCGCCGCCCCCACCGCCGCAAGGACGGCAGCGTCCTCTGGGTCGTCCCGGCCGCGGGCCCGCAGACGATCGACGGTGAGACGCTCATCGTGTCGGTGCTCCAGGACGTGACGGCGGTGGTGAGCGCCGAGGAGCGCGCCATCGTGGAGCACGACCGGACCGAGGTCCTGTGGGAGGGCGCGGTGGAGCGGCTCGGGAGCGCGCTGGCGCTCTTCGACGCGGAGCGGAAGCTCGTCCGCATGAACCGGACGTTCGCCCAGTGGATGCGCGTGCGCTGCGAGCCGGTCCTGGGCATGCGCTGCGACGAGCTGTTCATCACCCTCTGCGCCGAGCGGCCGTGCCCGCACGAGCGCGCGGTGACCGAGCAGCGGCGCATCGTCGTCGAGCTCGACTCGCCGCGCGGCCGGCCGTTCCGCGTCGAGGTGTTCCCGGCCCCGCCGAACGACGCGGGGGTCGCGACGGTGCACCTCGCGCACGACCTCACCGAGGAGCGGGCGATGCGCTCGCGGCTGGTGGCGGCCGATCGCCTCGCGAGCCTGGGCCGGGTCGCGGCGGGCGTGGCGCACGAGGTGAACAACCCGGCCGCGTTCGTGACGCTGGCGCTGCCGCTGGCGAAGGACCGCATCGCGCAGGGCCGCCCCGCCGACGCGATCCGGTTCATCGACGAGGCGATCGCGGCGACGGCGCACATCGCCGAGGTGATGCGCGACCTCGGCGGCGTGGTGCGCGACCGGCCGCGCGCGGTGGTCGACCTCGCGAGCCTGGTGGAGAGCACGATGCGCATCGCCGCCTACGAGGCCGAGACGCGGGCGCGCGTGGAGCGCGTGTCCGAGCCGGGGGTCACGGCCGAGGTGCGGCCGACGCGCATCGCGCAGGTGCTCCTCAACCTGGTGACGAACGCGGCGCAGGCGCTCCCCGAGGGGGACGCCGAGCACCACCGCATCGAGGTGCGCACGCGCCGGGCGGGCGAGCGCGCGGTCATCGAGGTGAGCGACACCGGGCCCGGGGTGGCCGAGAGCATCGCGGCGCGCATCTTCGAGCCGTTCTTCACGACGCGGACCGGCCTGGGAGGCACGGGGC
>JBEKGQ010000220.1:0-9649 GCA_050012715.1 Polyangiaceae bacterium | reverse complement strand
CGTGGCGATCGTCCTCGGCAACGAGCGCGAGGGCATGCGCGAGGCGGTCGCCGCGGCGTGCACCCACCGCGTCCGGGTCCCCATGCGCGGGTTCGTCGAGAGCCTCAACGTCAGCGTGACGGGGGCCATCCTCCTTCACGCCGCCACGCGCGGCCGCCCTGGGGACCTCGACGACACCGCGCGCCTCCGGCTCTACGCGCGCGGTCTCTACCTCACCGTTCCCCGGGCCGAGGACATCCTCGTTGCGAGCCGCCTCTCCTCGCCTTAACGTCGCGGAGACACGATGGCAGACGATCTCTACTCCGTCCTCGGCGTCGCCAAGGGCGCGGACGCGGACGCGATCAAGAAGGCGTACCGCAAGCTCGCGGGCAAGCTGCACCCCGACAAGAACCCCGGCAACAAGAAGGCGGAGGAGACCTTCAAGAAGGTCAACCATGCCTACGACGTCCTCGGGGACGCCAAGAAGCGCAAGCTCTACGACGAGTTCGGCGAGGATGGGCTGCGCGAGGGCTTCGACCCGGAGCGCGTCCGCAACTACCGCGACTGGTCGGCCCGACAAGGGGGTGGGCGCAGCGGCGGCGGCATGCCCGGCGGCTTCCCCGGCGGGCAGACGGTCGACCTCGAGGATCTCTTCAGCCAGGCCGGCCAGGGCGGCGGCGGGGGCTTCGGGGACCTCTTCGGCGACATGATGAACCGCTCCCGGCGCCAGCGCGGGCCGGTCAAGGGGCCCGATCTCGAGAGCGAGGTGACGATCGACTTCGCCTCCGCGGTGCGCGGCGCGACGCTCGAGCTGCACCCGCAAGGCACCGGGGGTGGGCCGGTGACGGTGCGGATTCCCGCCGGCGCCGACGAGGGGAGCCGCGTGCGCATCCCGGGGCAGGGCGGGGCTTCGCCCAGCGGCGGCGCGAAGGGTGACCTCGTGCTCACCATCCACGTGACGCCCCACCCGCACTTCCGCCGCGAGGGGGACGACCTGCACCTCGACCTGCCGCTGACCCTCGGCGAGGCCTACCACGGCGCGCGCATCAAGGTGCCGACGCTGGACGGAGCGGTGACCCTCAAAGTCCCCGAGCACACCCAGAGCGGCGGCGTGCTTCGCCTCCGCGGCAAGGGCGTCAGCAAGAAGGGGCGCCCGGCCGGGGACCTCTACGTGCACTTCCTCGTGCAGGTCCCGACCGACGCGAGCCCCGAGGTGGCGAAGCTGATCGACGAGCTCGCGACGCACCAGCCGGCCGACCCGAGGGCGGACATCCGGCTCTGACGGGTGGTACGCTCGTCCATCGTGTCCAAGCTCATGGTGCTCGCGAGCGGCGTCGTGAAGGCGCCCAAGGGTGGACCGAGGGCGGTGAGCGCCTACGTGGTGCTCAGCGCCGGCGCGCAGAGCCGCGTGTTCCGTGTGCGGGGGCTCGCCGACGCGCCCAAGGTGGAGGAGCTGCCTCCGGCGACGACGCTGGACGTGAGGCGCTTCCAGGTCGAGCTGGGGGAGGACCTGCAGCCCCAGCTCGACGAGCTGCGCGCCGAGGGCCACCCCGCGCACATCGACCAGCCGCAGCCCGCCTGGGTGACGGCCTTCGTGCGCAAGCACCTCGAGAGCGCCGAGGGGCTCGACGTCGACTGACGTCTAGAAAGAAGACTCAAAGGAGGGAAGGAGGAAAGGAGATGGCGTTGATCGGTTCCAACCCCGATCCCTCCTTCTCTCCTTCCCTCCTTTTCTCTGCGGATCCTCAGCGAGGCCGCCCCTTCTTCGCCTTGAGGCCCTTCTTGTCGCGCCGGGCCGGCCGCTCCGGCTTCCCTCCGCGCTGCCCCTTGTCCTTGCCCGGACGCGGCTTGTCGCCGGGACGCCCGCCCCGCTGCGCCTGCCCCTTGCCCTGTCCGCCGCCCTGGTGCTTGCCGTAGGGCATCTCCTTCTTCTGCGGGCGTCGCTTGCCGTCGCCGCCCTCGCCGCCACCGATGCGCCGGGCGTACACCGTGCGCCGCAGGATCGCCGCGTCGATCACCTCCACGAGCAGCCGGTCTCCGAGCGCGATCACGTCACCCGAGCGCGTCGCCACGACCCGCAGCGCGTCGTCGTCCACCTCGTAGCGATCCTGCCCGAGGTCCTCCAGGCGCACCAGCACGTCGACGAACGGCGCGTCGAGCTGCACGAAGAGCCCCGACCCGACGACCGCGGTGACCGTGCCCTCGTACCGCTCGCCCACGTGGTTCTTCATCATGAACGTGCGGTAGAGGTCGACGATCGCCCGCTCGACCTCCATCGACCGCCGCTCCGCGATGCTCGACGCGAGGGCCGCCTCCGCCAGCTTCTCCTTCGCCTCGCCGTCGCGGCGCACCGCGCGCCCCTCGAGCACGTCGTGCACCGTGCGGTGGACGACCAGATCCGGATAGCGGCGGATGGGTGACGTGAAGTGGAGGTACGCCTTCGACGCGAGCCCGAAGTGACCGACGTTCGTCACGTCGTACGTCGCCTGCTTCATCGACCGGAGGAGCAGCGAGTTCAGCACCGGGGCCAGCGGATGGTCGCTGAACGACTTGAGCAGATCGCTCAGCTTGCGCGGATCGCGCGTGTCCTCCGGGTCGAAGTCGATGCCCAGCGCGTCGCACATCGCCGCGAAGCGGTCGAGCTTCTGCTCGTCCGGCGGCTGGTGCACGCGGTAGATCGTCGGGATGTCCCGCTCCTGGCACCAGCGGGCGACCGTCTCGTTGCCGAGGAGCATCAGCTCCTCGATGAGCTGGTAGGCCTTCTTCACGCCGGGATCCGTCGCGCGCCGCACGACGTCGACCGGTTCCCGCGTCTTCTCGTCGAGGACGACCTTCGCCTCGGGCAGCTCGAAATCGAGCGCGCCGCGCTTCATGCGGTGGCCCCGCAGGTGCCGCGAGAGCTCCAGCGCCACCCGCAGCCCCTCGACCATCGCGTCGGCCTTGGGCTCCTGCTTCGCCTCGCTCGAGAGACCCAGGGCGCGCGCCACGCCGCCGTAGGTGAGCTTCGCCGCCGAGCGCATCACGCCGCGAATGAGCCGGCTCTTGACGACGTTGCCCCCGCCGTCGAGCTCCACCTCGGCGCACAGGCACAGGCGGTCCACGTCCGGCAGCAGCGAGCACAGGTTCGACGACAGCGCCCGCGGCAGCATCGGGATGGCCCGGTCCGGCAGGTACGTGCTGCACCCGCGCGTCTTCGCCTCCTCGTCGATCGCCGTCCCCGGCGTCACGTAGGTGCTCACGTCGGCGATCGCGATCCACGCGCGGTACCCGCCGCCTGCCGTCCGCTCCACCCACACCGCGTCGTCGTGATCGCGCGCGTCCTCCGGGTCGATCGTCGGCAAGGGGATGTGCCGCAGGTCTTCCCGCCCCTCCTTCATCGCGGCCGGCACCTCATCGCCGAAGCTCTCCGACTCGCGGACCGCCTCGTCGGAGTGCGCCTCCTCGACCCCCTGGAGCACCAGGATCTTCGCCGCCTCGACCGACAGCTCCCCCGGCCGCCCGAGCACCGTTTCGATCGCGCCCTCGGGGTTCTCCCCCTGGAGCTCCGGCCACCGCGTGATGCGCACCACGACCGCGTCGCCGTCGTTGCCGCTGTTGCCCTCGGCCCCGCTCGCGTCGATCGCCCGCGGCAGCACGATGGGACCGCGCACCCGGTTGTCGTCCGGCTCGACCCAGGCGCTCTTGCCCTTGCGCCGCAGCGTCCCCGCCACGCGCTTCATCCCGCGGTCGACCACCGCGACGACCTCGCCCTCCGCGCCGCGCGCCGAGCGCGAGCCGACGCGCACCTTCACGCGGTCGCCGTGCATCGCGCCGCGCATCGCCTCGGGCGGGATGAACACGTCGTCCCCCGCCGCGTCGAGGCTCGCCACGAAGCCGAACCCCCGCGGGTGCACCGTCAGCAGCCCCTCGCGCTCCTTGCCGCGCGACGCGGCCGAGCCCTTCGCCAGGTGAAACCGCTGCCCCGGGCGGGCCGAGAGGACGCCCTGGAAGCTCAGGTCGTCGAGCAGCCGCTGGAGGCCCAGGTAGTCGGCCTCGGAGACCTTGAGGCGCGAGGCGATTTCGCGCGCGTGGAGGGTGCGCGATTCATCGTCGAAGAGGTCGAGAACGTCGCTACGGGAAGGGAGGCGCGTGGCCATTCGGGCGTCCCTCGTAGCACGTCCGTGTGAAACATTTGACGGTGCTACCGTGTTCGACCGAGAGAGGACCATGGCAGACGAGCACGCTGAAGGGGGCACGAGCGGGAGGTCGGGCGGGCGGTGGCTGGCGGCGTCGCTCGTCCCGGTCCTCGCGGCGCTGGTCGCGAGCGCGATGCTCGCCGTCGACTACCTGCGGCCGATGCCGGTCTTCTGCTCCGAGGGGGGCGGCTGCGACGCGCTGAAGCACACCGCCATCGCGATGCCGATGGGCATCCCGCTGCCGCTCTTCGGCCTCGTGGGGTTCGTCGCGATGGGCATCGTCGCGCTCGTCCCCGGCCACTTCGCGCGCGTGGTGCAGGTGAGCCTCTCGACCCTCGCCGGCCTGGTGGGCCTGTCGCTCATCGTCCTGCAATTCCGGCTCGGGCGGTTCTGCCCGTTCTGCCTCGTGACGGACACGAGCGCTCTCGTCGCCCTCGTCGTGGCGTGGCTGCGCCTGCGACGGGCTCCGTCGGCGCCCGGCCCGCGCGTGCTCGCCTACGCAGGCGGCGCGATGCTCGTCATCGCGCCCACCGTGCCCATCATGCTCGGCTTCCGCGCGGCCCCGACTCCGCAGGTCATCAAGGACGAGCTGGCCAGGGCCCCGCGCGGCGTGGTCACGGTGGTCGACTTCGTCGACTTCGAGTGCCCCTTCTGCCGGATGACGAACCCGGAGCTGCAGGCCGTCCTCGCCGCCCACCCGGGCAAGGTGAGGGTCGTGCGCCACCAGGTGCCGCTGAAGATGCACGTGCACGCGATGGACGCCGCGCGCGGGGCCTGCTGCGCGGAGACGATGGGCAAGGGCGACGCGATGGCGGACGCGCTCTTCACGGCGCCCGAGGAGGAGCTGACGCGCGACGGCTGCGAGAAGCTCGCCGAGCAGGTGGGGCTGCCGCTGGACGCGTTCCGCGCGTGCGTGGCGGATCCCGCGACGGATGCGCTCATCGAGGCGGACAAGGCGGAGTTCCAGGCCGCGGGCGGCTTCGCGCTGCCGACGCTGTGGGTGGGCGAGGTGCAGCTCGTGGGGGCGCAGCCGCAGGAGCGGATCGAGGACGCGGTGGAGGCGGCGATGGCGAGGGCGGGGTCGTAGGGGCTCAGCGGAAGCCGGCGGCCTCGAGGCCCGGGCGGACCCTCGACGCGTCGCCCACGACGACGACGACGCGGGACTCGGGGGACAGGTACTTCTGCGCGACGCGCTGCAGGTCCTCGCCTCCGACGATGCGGGGCACCGCGACGCGATCGAGGAAGCGCTCGAGCGGCTCGCCGTAGATGGCGGCCGGGGTCAGGGCGGCCACCGCGTTGCTCGTCGTCTCGAACGACTGCCAGGTGAGCACGTTCGTCCGGCCCACCGCGCCCGGGATCTCCGACGACTCGAGGGGGTGCGACCGCACGCGCTCGATCTCCTTCGCGATGACCGCCAGCGCTTCCGCCGTCCGCTCGGTCTCGATGGCGGCGCCGATGACGAACTCGCTCGCCCCCGGCCGCGGCGTGACCCAGGCCGAGACCCCGTAGGTCTCGCCTCGTTCTCCCCGCAGCACCCAGTCGAGGGTCCCGGTCGAGTCGTGCGCGAGCGCCCCCGCGAGCACGCGCAGGGGGCCGAGGTCCGCGCTGTCCCGGTCGCCGACGAGCCAGCCGATCCGCACGACCGACTGCGAGTCGCCCGGGTGATCGAAGAGGAGGACGCGTCCGGCGGCCGGGGTGGGCGCGGGGATCGGCGAAGCCGGGCTCGCGGTGGCCGACCAGTCGTCGTAGAGCGCCTTCAATCGCGCCTCCACCGTGGCTCGATCGAAGTCCCCCGCCAGGATCACCGTCGTCTGCGCCGGGACCGCCGCCGCTTCCCAGAAGCGGACCAGGTCGTCGCGGGTCACCCGCGCCAGGGACGCCGGATCGCCTTCGGCCGGCACGTGGTACGGGTGCCCCGGCGGGTACAGGGCCTCGTCGAGCTGCCGTCCCGCGAGCGTCGAGGGGGTCGCCGCCTCCCGTGCCAGCGCGCTGATGCGCGCGGCGCGCTCGATCTCGATCCACTCCGCGGGGAAGCCCGGGGCGCGGACGACGTGCGAGAGCACCTTGAGTGCCGGGAGCACGTTGGACGCCGGGACCTTGGCGTCGATGGTCACCGCGTCCTGGCTCGCCCAGGCCGAGAACGTCGCCCCCATGTCGGCGAGGGTCTCCTGCACGGCGCGACGCTTGCTCGTCTTCGTCCCGTCGAAGAGCGTCGCCGCGGCGAGCATCGCCACCCCGGGTGGCGCCTGCGTCGCGCCCCGCGCCACGACGATGCGGATCGCGACGATGGGGAGCGCGTGACGCTCGAGGGTGATCGCCCGCACGTGCCCCACGATCGCCGAGTGAGCCTCCGGCAGCGGTGGCGCCACGAACGCCGGGCGCTCGGGGGGCTGCGCGCGGAACGGCTCGTCGGGGGTCACCGACGGGGCTCCCGGGGCGGGGCTCCACGCCGGATGCGGCGCCCGAGCGACCACCGGCGAGCCGTAGCGGACGGGCTCGTCGCAGGCCATCGCCGCGGGCAACGAGAGGAGCAAGAGGAGCCGCCTCACATCGACCTCACCAGGCGCCCGGAGCGAGGAGCCCCCGCGCGCGGCTCGACGATGGCGACGACGCGGCGATCCCAGGGGAGGAGGTCGTAGTAGGCCTTTCGCACGTCCTCGACGATCACCTCCCGCCGCGCCGCCATCTCGCGGTCCGCGAAGTCCGGCGTCCCGGCGTCCTCGTTGTAGAGCTCGAGCAGCTCGGCGCGCCCGAGGAACTTCTCCGCCGAGTAGAGGGGCGCGAGCAGCACCCGCGTCCTCCACACCGAGAACTGCGTGCGGTCGTAGCGGGCCTTCTCGCCCCGGATGACGTGCATCCGCTCGTCGATCGACGAGAGGACGACCTCCGGCGACACGCCCGGCGCGACGTCGACCGTGACGTCGAAGAGGCTCGCGAGATGCCCTTGCTCCACGGACCCGGTGACCGAGGTCGCGGTGTGCGTCCCCTCCGCCACCTCGTTCCACAGGTACCCGGCGAGGGCCGGGGCGCCGACGTCGAGCTCCGGGCCGCCGGGGGCGTAGCGCGGGACCACCGGCCACGCGATCACGATGCGCGGGTGCGGCACGTCCGCCTCGATCCTCAGCGTCACCTCGTGCCCCAGGGCGGACGGCGCGGTGTCCGGGCGGGCCGGCAGCGGCGGCCCCGCCGCGATGGTCGCGAAGTACTTGTTCAGGAGCGCCTTCGTCGCCGCCGGATCGAAGTCCCCGACGATGGCGAGCGTGCAGTTGGGCGGCACGTACCAGGTTCGCCCGAAGGCGCGCGCGTCGTCGAGCGTGACCGCGTCGAGCTGCGCGACGTCGCCGATCGGCGGGTGATGGTACGGATGGGGGTCCGGGAACGCCGCGCCCCACACGAGCGCGGGCACCATGCCGTAGGGCTCGTTCTCGAAGCGCTGGCGGAGCTCGTTCTCGACGACCTTCCGCTCGCGATCGAGCTTGTCCTGCGTCAGGCCGTCGACCGCGAACGCCATGCGGTCGCTCTCCAGCCAGAGCGCCAGCTCGAGCTCGTTCGGCGGCACCGTCTCCTCGAAGGCGGTCCGGTCGTGCTGCGTGTGGGCGTTGAGGTCGCGCCCTCCTTCTTCCACGAGCCGTGTCATGTGCCCGCCCTCGGCCACGTGACGCGAGCCCAGGAACATCAGATGCTCGAAGAGGTGCGCCAGCCCGGCGCGCGACGGCGGGTCGTCCTTCGAGCCCACGTGGTACCAGAGGTCGACCGCCACCGACGGCGCGGTGTGGTCCGGCGAGAGCAGCACCTCGAGCCCGTTGGGCAAGCGAAAGCGCTCCGTCGGCATCGCGATGTGCGTCGGCATCGGGTAGTCGAGCGCGTATGGCGACTGCGCGGGCTCGCAGGCGAAGATGCCGGTGATGAGCAAGCCGGTGGCGAGGTAGGCGAGTCGTCCCCCCATGGGTGCGGATGGTAGAACGAGAAGATGGCGTCGCGGGAGGGGTTCGGGTAGGGCCACGGTTCACCCTCCCATCGGCCGACGGTGGAGAATAGTTGCGGCCATGATCGACGAGACCTTCCGGCGCGGGGCCCGCCTCTTCGATGCCGGCGCGTTCTTCGACGCGCACGAGGCCTGGGAGGAGCGCTGGCGCGTCGAGACCGATCCGGAGACGCGCCGCTTCCTCCAGGGGCTCATCCAGATCGCCGCGGCGTTTCACAAGCTCGTCGCGTCGCAGGCGCCAGCATCGGCCATGCGCCTGCTCGCGCGAGGCCTCCACAAGCTCGACGCGTGCCCGGCGGAGATCGCGGCGTGGAGCCTCGGCGGCTTCCTCGCCGCCATCCATCACGTCGAGCGCGCGCTCGCGGAGGGACGCTTCGAAGCGTCGTCGGCCATCCCGAAGCTGAGCGGCGGACAGCTCCCGTAGGACCGCGCGCGGCCACCTTTTGCCGCCGCGACGCCGACCTCTCCTCACGGCGACTTGGGCAGCCTGCGCAGCGTGAGCCCCGATGGCCCCGCGTCCGACGTCGTCAGCGCCAACCAGTAGACGTACGTCTCGTCGACGGCGACGCCGGTCACGCCGTGCTGCAGACCCGCGAGCACCGTCTGCGATCCGTCGACCCCGTATCGCCACACGGTGCCCCCGCTGACGGCAAAGAGCGCCACGCGCTGGCGGCGATCCCCAGCGCGTCGAACGCGGTCGAGACCGTAGTCGCCGGTCCCTCCGGGAACGGGCGCGCCACGAGGTCGCCGCTCTGCAGCCAGAACGCGGTGCCCGAGACCACCGCCGCCCACGGCAGACTCGCGGTGCTGCCCCCGTACCTGCCCGACGGCCCCAGCGTGGGATCGCACGCGATGTCCTCCTGCCGCGCGCCGCTCTTGTCGAGCCACGACATGCAGTTGGCCGGGTCGCTCGTGATGAAGAGGTGCCCGGCGGCACGGGTGAGTCTCGAGCCTCGGATGCGCTCGTGAACGTCAATCCTCGTACGGAACCGGACAATCGCACTGGTTCGGCGTGGCGTCGTCGCAGGTGCAGCCCTTCAGGCAATAGATCGAGCCGCAGTTGAGGGCGGCGTCATCCGGCGGAGCCGCGCAGTACGCCCCGTCCCTGGGTGGTGGCTCGTACTGGTCCCCAAGCCAGCAGGCAAGGCCGGGCGAACACGGCACCGAGCAGGGGACCTGGCTGTTGCAGGCGGGCGGCGCACACGACTCGCACGCGTGCATGAAGCACGTGGCCCGCGTGTCCGGGATGCAGCAGAGCGATGCCTCCGAAGGGGGGTAGGGAGCCGTGTCGTCTTCGCTGGGAATGCAAACACTCGCGTCCGCGGTCAGATACCCGGCGGCGCACGTCCTCGGCACCGGCCCGGGGTCCGCGTAGCAGGCGCCGCCGAGCGAGTCGCACGTCGGCTTGGAATGACAGCCCGCCGCGCCCACGAGCGCCAAGATGCCCTGGATTAGGACGCAACATCGGTCGAGCGGACGCGCCCCCATCTCGCCAAATGAAGCGTATCCC
>JBEKGQ010000219.1:0-9660 GCA_050012715.1 Polyangiaceae bacterium | reverse complement strand
CGGCTCGGTCGCCTCGACGTCGGTGCGGGCGGCGGTCGCCGTCGCGCCGAGCACCACTGGCGCGCGACGCGACGAGGTGGTCCAGTACACGCCGTCGAACGAATCGAAGACGACGCCGCGAAGGTAGTCGGCATCGGCGCCGTGCAGGCGGAGCACGATGTCCTCCTCGGTGCGGATGAACCCGGACTGGTCGAGGCGCACGTGCGGCGTGAAGCTCGTGCGGGCCGTCGGCCCGGTGAAGAGGGCCTCGAAGCGGCGATTGGTGGCGCGGTCGAGCGCCGGCAGCGCCAGCGCCACGGAGGCGGCCAGAAGCGCGGAGAGAAGGACGACGCTCGCCGCCGCTCGTGGCGCCCGCGCCCAGGTGCGAAGCGCGCCGAAGCCGCCGCCGAGCTCCACGAGCAGCGCGAGGGCGATGACCACCGCCCCGTAAGGATACGCCGCGCTCTTGGCGCCGATGCCCTCGGCGATGCACGCGAAGACCACCAGCGCGCGATCGAAGTTGCGCCCGAAGAGCGCGTCGTCGAAGAAGAGCCGGACGGCGGCGACGGAGAGGAGGAGCAGCGCCGCCGAGACCCCGAGCCGGGGGTCGGTCGTCGTGGTCCTCACCCAGAAGACGGGGCCCGACACGGCGGCGAGCATCCACAGGAGCGCGCCGAACGTGGTGGGCTTGCCGCGCCACGCGACGAAGACCGAAGCCGCCGCGACGATCCAGAGGCCCACGACCCACGGCAGGGGAGCGCCCCCGGCCGCGAGCAGCAGCGTCGCGCAGAAGAGCGGCAGCGCCACGAGCAGCCGCTGGCTCACAGGACGAGCCCCCGGCCGGCGAGGATCGAGGCCGCCGAGACGGTGCGGACCGGCGGCGGCGCGCTCGAAGGATCGCCGACCGCGATGGTGTGCACGCGGACGCTCCTCTTCTCGACGCCTCGAACGAACCGCTCGCGGGGCTCGTCCCACCCGTCGACGATCAGCACCACCGCGGACAGGCGAGCCAGGTACGGCGTGAGGAGCTCGAGGAGCCGGTCGCGATCGACGTCCTTCTCGACCTCGGCCGCCGCCAGGTGATCGAGGGCTTGCTCGAGGAACCCGAGGCTGCGACCCAGCGTCAGCGCGTGGATCCGTCCGCCCGTCACGAGGAGGTCGACGAGCGCGTCCCCGCGGCCGAGGTGCGCGACCACGCCGGCGGTGAGCGAGACGGCGGCCTCGAAGGTGTCCCCGCGCCGCGTGGCGCGCCCGCCGGACGCGACGCAGTCGAGCACCACGCCCACGCGCGTGAAGTACTCCTCCTGGTACTCGCGCACGGCGGGCTTTCCCGTGCGCGCCCACGTGCGGGCCGAGAGGTCGCGGATCCGGTCCCCCTTTCGATACGGGCGCACGCCGCGCAGATCCATCGACTCGCCGGTCTTCGACGCGAGGGCGATCCCGCCGGGCTGATGGCGCGTCGCGAGCGCCATCCCGAGCCGCAGGACGTTCGCGGGCCGCGGGACGACGCGCAGCCGGAGCGGCGCGCTCTCGAGCGGCGGGCCGGACGCGAGGCCGAGCGGGACGAGCGCGCTCACGCGGAATCGCCCGAGCGTGAGGTCGCCGCGCTCGGTGAAGCGCGCGTTCACGATCGCGCTCGAGGTCGCACCGAAGCCGACGTCGAGCATGGGCGCGGGCCGCGAGAGCCAGCGGCCGAAGTAGGGGAGAAACGGCCCCTCGACGCGGAGCGGGCTCGTGGTCGCCCCCGGCGTCGCTCGGGCGCACTCCACGACGAACGTGGCGTCCGCCCCGACGAACACGCGGGGCGGTACGTGCACGCGGAGCGACAGCTCCGGCAGGCGCACCCACCGGCTGACGAGGAGCGAGGCGAAAAGCACCGACGCGAGCACCGAGAACAGCACGTAGACCTGGGTGCCGGTGACGTCGACCGACAGGGCGCCGGTCACCAGCGTGCCGATGAAGACCCAGCGCCCCTCGCGCGTGAACGCGCGGTAGAAGGCCCACATCCACCGGGTGGAGGCCCATGACGGCTCGCCGAACGGCTGGGCGGTCGGTCTTCGGGCGCGGGCCGACGGGATGAGGACGTAGTTGAGGCGCTGCCAGTCCACCGCGCGCAGCCGCGTGAGGAGCGACGGCGCCATGCTCACGTGGGCACCCGGACGGTGGAGACGATGCGGGTCACGACGCCGGCCCCGTCGCCGCCGGCGTAGCGCACGTCGTCGCGGAGGCCGACCCGGTGCGACAGCGTCGCGACGGCGATGGCCTTCACGTCCTCCGGGCTCACGTAGTCCCGGCCGGAGAGGAAGGCGTGGGCCTGCGCCGCGCGAAAGAGCGCCAGGGAGCCGCGCGGGCTGACCCCGAGGGAGAGCTCCGGATCGCTCCGGGTCGCCTCGACGATGGCGAGCAGGTAGCGGCCCACGAGGGGCTTCACCTCGATGCTCCGGACCGCCTCCTGGATGGCCACGAGGCTCTGCTGCGTGCAGAGCGGAGCGAGGTCGTCGAGCGGGTCCTTCGTCTGGCGCGCGAAGAGCATCGCGAGCTCGTCCTCGGGGCTCGGGTACCCGATGGAGATGCGCACGAGGAAGCGATCGAGCTGCGCCTCGGGCAGCGGGTAGGTGCCCTGGTAGTCCGCCGGGTTCTGGGTGGCGACGACGAAGAACGGCGCCTGGAGCGCGTGGGTCTCGCCCTCGACCGTCACCTGCGACTCGTTCATCGCTTCGAGGAGCGCGGCCTGGGTCCGCGGCGAGGCGCGGTTGATCTCGTCGGCGAGGAGGATGTTCGTGAAGATGGGCCCGCGCTGGAACGAGAAGGTGCCGTTCTCCGGGTTGAGCACGAGCGTACCGGTGATGTCGCCCGGCAGCAGATCCGGCGTGAACTGCACCCGCGTGAACCGCACGCCGAACACCCTGGCCAGCGCCTTGGCCAGCGTCGTCTTGCCTACGCCCGGCACGTCCTCCAGCAGGACGTGGCCGCCGGCGAAGATGCCCATGAGCGCGAGATCGACGACCGCTCCCTTGCCCCGCAGCACCTGGCTCAACCCGGCGCGCAGCTTCTCGACCAGCTCGTGGTGGGCCTGCACGTCGGCCCAGTGTCGCAGATTTCGGGGCGACTATTCGGCGGTCGCTTCCCGCGCCCGCACCGGCTCCCCGACGGGCGGCTCGTCGACGCGCTCGTGGCTCAGGCCGCCGCTCGACTCGCCGTAGGCCTCCTCTCCGTGCTGGGTCACGTCGAGTCCCTCACGCTCGTCGCTCTCGGGCACCCGCAGGCCGATGGTCGCGTCGAGCAGCTTGAGGATGCCGAACGTGAGCACGACCGCGTAGAGGCCGGTGACCGCGCAGGCCAGCGCCTGGATGCCGAGCTGCTTCGCGTTGCCGAAGAGGGCCCCGTCCGCGCCGGCGTCGTTGAGCGTCTTCTGCGCGAAGACCCCGGTGAGCAGCGCGCCGGCCAGACCGCCGATGCCGTGCACGCCGAACGCGTCGAGCGAGTCGTCGTAGCCGAAGCGACCCTTGAGCAGGACGCCCGCGTAGCAGACGCCCCCGGCGACGAGCCCGATGGTGATCGCCGCCCACGGGGCGACGTATCCCGCCGCCGGCGTGATGGCGACGAGCCCCGCGACGAGCCCGGAGGCCACCCCGAGCGCGGTGGGCTTGCCGCGATGGCGCCACTCGACGAGGAGCCAGCCGATGGCCCCGCCGGCCGCCCCGAGATGGGTCGTCATGAACGCGAGCGCGGCGAGCTGTCCGCTCGTGAGGGCGCTCCCCGCGTTGAAGCCGAACCACCCGAACCAGAGGAGCCCGGCGCCGGTGAGGGTCATCGTGAGGTCGTGCGGCAGGGCGCGCCGCTGCGGGTAGCCGACGCGCTTGCCGATGACCAGCGCGCACACGAGCGCCGACATGCCCGCGGTGAGATGCACGACCGTGCCCCCGGCGAAGTCGAGCGCCCCGAGCTTCAGGAGCCACCCGCCGTCGGCCCACACCCAGTGGGCGACCGGGTAGTAGACGAGGGTCGACCAAAGGAGGATGAAGGCCACGTAGGCGGTGAACTTCATGCGCTCGGCGAAGGCGCCCGAGATGAGCGCCGGCGTGATGACGGCGAACATCATCTGGAACGCGGCGAACGCCAGCGTCGGCACCGTTCCGTGGACCTCCGACGCGAGCCCGGTCATCCCGGCGTACTCGAGGCCCCCGATGAGGCCATGATGCGACGGCCCGAAGGCCAGCGAGTACCCGTAGAGCGCCCAGGCGATGCTGAGGATCGGGATGGCCGCGACCGAGTACATGATGGTCGACAGGACGTTCTTGCGCCGGACCATGCCGCCGTAGAAGAGCGCCAGCGCGGGGGTCATGAGGAGGACGAGGGCGCATCCCACGAGGAGCCACGCGGTGTCGCCGGTGTCGATCTTCGCCATGAGCTTAGGGCGTAGCGGGTATCTGTTTCGGCGAAGTTTCAGCGTGGTTAGCGCGACGTGCACCCGGGGGGCGGCATCGCTATGCTGGGCGCCCCGGGGCCGAGCGCGGGGGACAATGGGAATCGACGACCAACTCACCAGCGATCTGGCCTCGCTCCGGATCGACCGGCACCCGCCGCCGCGCTCGTCGGCGCGCGTGCTGCCGTGGCTCATCGCCCTCGCCGTCGTCGCCGGCCTGGCGTTCGCGGGCTGGCGCATGGCGCCGGTCGTCGAGGCCCGTCTCTTCAAGACCGAGATCTCCGTGACCGAGGTCGCCCTCGTGTCCCCGGCGCAGGCCCAGGTCCAGCTCACGTCGACCGGCTACGTCGTCCCCCAGATCGAGGTCGACGTCTCGTCGAAGCTCGTCGGCCGGGTCGACCGGGCGAGCATCCGCGAGGGGTCCACCGTCAAGGAAGGGCAGGTCCTCTTCGAGCTCGACGCGAGCGACCAGCGCGTGGCGGTGGCCAGCGCCCAGGCCCGCGTCGCCGCCGCGCGGGCGCGCGCGGCGACGGCGAGGGCGCAGCTGGCGGAGATCGTCCTCCAGCGCGACCGCGAGAAGCGTCTCGCCGACACGGGGGCGGTCTCCCAGGCGACGGCCGACGATCTGTCCGCGCGCGCGAAGTCGCTCGAGGAGCAGGTCCACGCCGCCGACGCCGACGTGTCGGCCTCCCAGGCGGAGGTGAGCGCCCTCGCGACGAACCTCGCCAACACGACGATCCGCGCCCCCATCGACGGGACCGTCATCGCCAAGCCGCTGCTCGCGGGCGACGTGGTGTCGCCCGGGACGCCGATGGCGAAGATCGCCGACTTCTCGTCGATCGTGGTGGAGACCGACGTCCCCGAGGGCCGGCTTCACCTCGTGACCAAGGGTCGACCGTGCGAGATCGTGCTCGACGCGTACCCGGACCGGCGCTGGCGCGGCGAGGTCGTCGAGGTGTCCCCGCAGCTCAATCGGGCCAAGGCGTCGGCGACGGTGAAGGTGCGGTTCCTCGATCGCGACGACACGGTGCTGCCGGAGATGGCGGCGCGGGTGTCGTTCCTCGAGGCGCCGCTCGACCTGGCGAAGCTGAAGGACCCCCCCAAGCACATCGTCCCCGGCTCGGCGCTGACCGAGCGTGGGGGCGCCAAGGTCGTCTTCACGCTGGAGCAGGGGAGCGTGCGCATGATCCCGGTGACCCTGGGCAAGCCCTTCGGTGACGGGTTCGAGCTCGTCGACGGGCCGGCGCCCGGGACGAAGCTGGTGAGCCAGCCTCCGGCGACGCTGGAGGATGGTCAGGCGGTGAAGGAGAGGAGCCCGTAGATGGCCGACGAGACGATCGTGAAGCTCCGCGGGGTCGCGAAGACCTACGCCCGCGGTGGGGAAGAGGTTCGCGTGCTGGAGAACCTCGATCTCGACGTCCCGTCGGCGTCCTACGAGGCGCTCATGGGTCCATCGGGCTCGGGGAAGACGACGCTGCTGAACCTCATCGCCGGCCTCGATCGGCCGACGTCCGGCACGGTGGAGGTCTCCGGCAAGCACCTCGAGGGCCTCGGCGAGGGCGCGCTCGCCAAGTGGCGTTCGAGCACCATCGGCTTCGTCTTCCAGTCGTACAACCTCCTGCCGGTGCTCACCGCGATCGAGAACGTCGAGCTGCCGCTCCTCCTGACGAGCCTCGGGTCGGCGGAGAGAAAGAAGCGGGCGCAGACCGCGCTGCGGGTCGTCGGGCTCGAGGACCGGATGCAGCACTTCCCGCGGCAGCTCTCCGGCGGGCAGGAGCAGCGCGTGGCCATTGCGCGCGCCATCGTGAACGACCCGACGATCATCGTGGCCGACGAGCCGACCGGCGACCTCGATCGCAAGGCGGCGGACGAGATACTGACCCTGCTCGACAAGCTGAACACCCAGCTCGGCAAGACGATCCTGATGGTGACCCACGATCCGGCGGCCGCCGAGCGGGCGAAGATCATCCGGCGCCTCGACAAGGGAAAGCTCGTGTCATGACGCTCACGGGCCTCGCGCTCAAGAACCTCGGGCGCAACAAGTTCCGCGTCATCCTCACCGCGCTCGGGGTGGCGATCGCGATCGTCGCGTTCCTCCTGCTTCGCACCGTCATCTGGGCGTGGGCGAGCGCCGCGGAGTGGGCGGCGAAGGACCGCGTCGTCACCCGTCACAAGGTGACCTTCGTGATGGAGCTGCCGAAGCGCTACGTCGAGGACGTCCGCAACGCCCCCCACGTGAAGCAGGTGACCTGGGCGAACTGGTTCGGCGGGAAGGACCCGAAGCACGACACGGAGTTCTTCGCCGCGCTCGCGGTCGACCCGGCGACGTACTTCGTCGTGTACGACGAGATGAAGGTCCCCCCCGAGCAGATGGACACGTTCCTGCACGACAAGCAGGGCGCCATCGTCGGCGACGTGCTCGCGAAGAAGATGGGCTGGAAGGTGGGCGACAAGGTCATCCTCCAGAGCGGGATCTACCCGGGCGACTGGCAGATGAACATCGACGGGATCTACCTCGCGTCCGCGCGCTCGGTCGACCGCTCGACGTTCCTCTTCCACTGGGACTACGTCAACGACGCGCTCCCGCCCCAGCGCCGCGACAACGTGGGCTGGATCATCAGCCGGGTCGACGAGCCCGGCCGGGTGGCGGACATCGGGGTGAGCCTCGACAAGCAGTTCGAGGACCGGGAGACCCCGACCCTCTCCCAGGACGAGCGGAGCTTCAACGCGTCGTTCCTGGCGATGTTCTCGTCGATCCTCAAGGCCATGGACATCATGTCGGCGGTCATCCTCGTCATCATGATGCTCATCCTCGGAAACACGATCGCGATGGGCGTCCGCGAGCGGACGAGCGAGTACGGCGTCCTCCGGGCGATCGGGTTCTTGCCGAAGCACATCGTGATGTGGATCGTCGGGGAGTCGTTCTTCCTCGGGCTCCTCGGCGGCATCGGGGGGCTCCTCCTGGCGTGGCCGCTCATCAACCTCGGCTTCAGCCGTTTCATCGAGGAGAACATGGGCGGCTTCTTCCCGTACTTCCGGCTGGAGACGGCCAACATGATCCTGGGTCTCGCGCTGGCGACGTTGCTCGGGGTCGCCGCGTCCACGATCCCGGCCTGGCGAGCGTCGAAGATTCGCGTCGTCGACGCGATCCGGAGGGTCGCGTGATCCCCCTCCAGTACAACGTGCGCAGCCTGGCGGTCCGAAAGGCCACCACGCTCGCGTCGGCGTCGGGCATCGCGCTCGTCGTGTTCGTCCTGGCCTCCACCCTGATGCTCAACGCCGGCATCAAGAAGACGATGGCCAGCTCGGGCAAACCCGAGAACGCGATCGTCCTCCGGATGGGCAGCGACGCGGAGCTCGGCAGCGTCATCGAGGAGTCGAGCGTTCCCCTGATCCTCGCCGCCCCGGGGGTGAAGACGGACGAGCGTGGACAGCCCCTCGGCGTCGGCGAGGTCGTCGTCGTCGGAGCGATGGAAAAGCTCGGCGCCGACGGGGTGACGAACGTCACGATCCGCGGCGTGCCCGACGACGTCATGCGCTTCCGGCCCGAGGTTCACCTGGTCGCCGGACGGGCGCCGCGGGCCGGGACCGACGAGGCCATCGTGGGCGCGCGCATCCGCGGCCGCATCCGGGGGGTCGACCTCGACCAGAGCTTCGACATCAAGAAGAACCGCCCGGTGAAGGTCGTGGGCGTCTTCGAGGCCGACGGCTCGGCCTACGAGTCGGAGGTCTGGGTCGATCGCGATCTCGTGCGCCAAGCCTACGGCCGGCAGGGCATCGTGTCGAGCGTCCGGGTGCACCTCGACTCCCCCGCGAAGTTCGACGCGTTTCGCGCCGGGGTCGAGAACGACAAGCGCCTCGGCCTGCAGGCGCTGCGGGAGTCGACCTTCTACGAGAAGCAGTCGGAGGGAGCGGCGATCTTCGTCGGCGCCCTCGGGACGGTCGTGTCGGTCTTCTTCGCCATCGGGGCGATGATCGGCGCGATGATCACGATGTACGCGGCGGTCGCCAACCGGCAGCGGGAGATAGGCACGCTGCGGGCGCTGGGCTTCTCGCAGTCGAGCGTGCTCGTCTCGTTCCTCGTCGAGGCGGTGCTCCTCGCGGTCATCGGCGGGGTCATCGGCGCAGCGGCTTCGATGTCGATGGCGCTGGTGCACCCGTCGATGGTCAACCCGGCGAGCTGGTCGGAGATCGTCTTCTCCTTCGACCCGACCCCGGCCGTCCTCCTGAAGGCGCTCGTCTTTGCCGGCGTGATGGGGCTCATCGGCGGCCTCTTTCCGGCCGTCCGCGCGGCGCGCACCTCGCCGCTCAAGGCCATCCGTGGGTAGCGGACGCCCCCCCATGCGACTCGAGACCGCCCTCGTTCACGCCGGCGAGCCGCACCCCCGCATCGAGGGCGCGGTGGCGATGCCCATCTTCCAGTCGTCGACGTACGAGCTCAGCGGCGCGGGGGGCTACCACGACGTCCGCTACATCCGCCTGAACAACACGCCGAACCACGTCGTCCTCCACGCCAAGCTCGCGGTGCTCGAGTCGGCGGAGGCGGCGCTCGTGACCGGCAGCGGCATGGCGGCGATCTCGGCTGTCTTCCTGTCGCTGCTCGGGCAGGGCGACCACGTGCTGGCGCATCGCACCCTCTACGGGGGCACCCACGACCTCCTCACGAAGGATCTGCCGCGCCTCGGCATCGAGCACACGTTCGTCGACGCCGACGATCCCGCCTCGTGGGCGAGCGCCGTCCGCCCGACCACCCGCGCCTTCTACGTCGAGACGATGACGAACCCGCTCCTCGAGGTCGTCGACCTGCGGGCGGTCGCGGCGTTCTGCCGGGAGCGGCGCCTGACGTCGGTCATCGACAACACCTGCGCCACGCCGGTCAACTTCCGCCCCGTCGAGCACGGCTTCGACCTCGTCGTGCACAGCGCCACCAAGTACCTCAACGGGCACTCGGACATCGTGGCCGGCGCGGTCGTGGGGAAGGCCGACCTCGTGAACGCCGCGAAGCACAAGCTCGATCACCTCGGCGGCACGCTGGACCCCCACGCGTGTTTCCTGCTTCACCGGGGCCTGAAGACCCTCGCGCTGCGCGTCCGCCACCAGAACGAGAGCGGCCTCCGCGTCGCTCGCTTCCTCGAGCCGCACCCGGCGGTGTCGCGCGTGCACTACGCCGGGCTCGAGAGCCACGCGCGCTCCGCGCGGGCCCGGGAGCTGTTTCGCGGCTTCGGAGGGCTCCTCAGCTTCGAGCTGAAGGGGGG
>JBEKGQ010000218.1:0-9662 GCA_050012715.1 Polyangiaceae bacterium | reverse complement strand
GTCTTCAACGAGCGCGAGAAGAGCGAGGTGATCTCGGCCATCGACGCGTTCGAAGAGGCGCTCCGTCAGCTCGACCGACTCCGCAAGACGGCCCCGGATGCGCCCACCCGAGCCCGGGCCGAGCTGCAGCACGAGCGCATCTCGCAGCTCCTCGAGCTGGCTCGCCTCGGCAAGCGTCTCATCGACGCGCTGGTGTCGACGGCGAAGGTCGACGCCGAGCCGCTCGTTCGCTTCTTGCTTGGGCAGCGCTCCTGACGTCGAGCGGCGCCGGGACCGCCGCCGCCCAGACGCTTCTGCCGCCGAAGATCACGAGCAGCAACTACAACATGGAGATCTACCAGGGGCCGGTCATCGCCCCGATCCGCGTCACCGGGCTCGCGGGCGCGTACACCGCGCTCGCCGAGAACACCGAGGGCTCCGCGGTCAACGCGGCCGCGCCGGCCGTGCGCACGCCCTACAGCACGACCTGGTTCGACTACGACCTCGGCGCGGGCATCTCGTTTCCGGGCGCGTTCACCAACACCGACTTCGACAACCACGGCGACAACGCCAGCCTCCCGCCCAACCATGCGAGCGCCGGCAACTTCACCGACCTCACGGTGGGAGGGACGCTGCAGCTCGGTGGCCTCGGCGTCTCGGCCACCGGGGACCTCGAGCAGTTCTCGGTGACGTCGACGGCGGGGGAGCCTTCGCTGACCCTCCAGGTGGGTCGCTTCCGCGCCCTCACGTCGTACGGCATGTACGGAGGGCAGCTCGCCCTCGGCGGTGGCGTGCGCGTCGTCACGATGCAGATCCAGCAGAACGGCGCGGGGACGCTGCTCACGATGGCCGGCGCGTCGCCCGAGGTGGGGGCCCTGCTCATGCCGACCGGGCTGCCGTGGCGCATCGGAGCGACGTTCCGCGCGCCGGTGAGCGGCGGGGTCGGCGTGGGCTTCCTCGGGCAGCAGATCTTCCCCGGCGCCTCGGCGCCGCCGCCGACGTCGAGCACCCTCGTCCTGCCGAACCAGATCGTCATGCCCTGGGAGGCGGAGATCGGCTTCGCGCTGCAGCTCGGCCCGCGCCCGCTGAACCCGGGCTGGGAGAACCCGCGCGCGACCGAGGGCCCGCTCCGCCGGGAGATCGAGCGCGACCGGCGGGCGCGGCGCGAGCTCCGGGAGATGGAGCTCGCGAGCCTGCCGCCCGCGCTGCGCGCGGCGCGCAAGGCGGAGCTCGACGCCGAGGAGAAGGCCCTGCGCGACGTCGAGGACCAGCACATCGCCGAGGAGAGCGAGCGCCTGAACCGCGCGCGCAAGGCGCGGTACGTGAACTGGCCGCGCGAGCGCATCCTGTTCCTCGCGAGCGTCCTCTTCACCGGAGAGAGCCCGAACGCGGTGTCCATCGAGGGGTTCCTCGACCAGCGCACCGAGACGGTCGGCCGGCAGGTGAGCGTCGCGCCTCGCCTCGGGCTCGAGGGCGAGCCGGTGCAGAACGAGATCGTGCTCCGGACGGGGACCTACGTGGAGCCCTCGCGGTACGAAGGGAGCACGGCGAGGCAGCACTTCACCTTCGGCAGCGACATCCGGCTCGTGCCGCTCAACTTCTGGGGCCTGCTGCCGGACGACCCGTGGAAGATCGGGCTCTTCGTGGATCTCGCGCCGCGCTACATCAACTACGGCTTCGGCTTCGGCAACTGGCACTAGCGAAGCTAGTTGAGCTGGTTCTTGTCCGGCTTCTGCCCTTCGAGGAACACCGCCGTCACCTCGCGCTCGAGCGCCGCGCCGAGCTCCCCCTCCATGCCCTCGAGCGAGCCCGCGGCGCGCTCGACGTTGCGCTGGTAGACGAAGATGCGGACGCGCGGAGGGGCGCCCTCCTCGACCGGCGGCGTGTCGAGCACCAGCAGCGTCCGCGGATCGACGCCGTCGACCACGAGCTCGGCGCCCGGGAGATCGACCACGAACACCTCCGCCTCGCGCACGAAGCGCGCGAGCACCAGATCGAGCTTCTCGATGCCCGTCTTCACGACCGTCGCGAACGTCTCCGCGCTCGGCGCCCACGCCGGCGGGGCGCGCCCGAGATCGAGCGCCCGCGAGCGGAGCAGCGCCTCGGTGGCGGCGCGGATGTCCCCCTGCTCGTCGCGCACGAGGCCGAGGTAGTACTGCGCGTCGGCGCTCGTCGGGTCCGCCGACGCGGCTTGCTCGATGAGCGGAGCCGCCTTCTCGACCTGGCCGAGCTCGTACCACGCGCGCCCGATGAGGAAGAGGTAGCTCGGGCCGTTGAAGGGACCGTCGGGAAGCATCTTCATGGCCCTCTTGGCCTCCTCGTAGTCGGCCTTCGCCATGAGCGCATCCACTTTGAGGAGGATGCAGTCGGCGATCTCCTCGTCGCTCTCCGCGTAGTCGAGCGCCTCCTCGATCTGCGTCACCGCGCCGTCGATGTCGCCGAGCGGCGAGATCATCACCTCGGCCGCGTTGAGCATCGCCTCGAAGTACGTCTCGTCGAGCGCGATCGCCTGACGGTAGTGCTCGAGCGCGTCCTCCGGCTCGCCCTCGAGCGCCGACGCGTAGCCCATGAGGTTGTGCACCTCGGGCGACTGCGGATCGAGCTCGAGGGCGCGCCTCGCGCACGCGCTCGCGCCGGCGGAGTCGCCCTTCTGGGCGAGATCCCAGCCGCGATCGAGGTGGGCGGTGAGCTGGTCCTCCATGGTGGCCGCGCGTGAGCGAGCCCGTCTTAGTGCCGGAGGGAACGACCCTCGTCAAGCTCGCCGGGCCACCGGCACGCCTCGTGCTGACGGGCGCGCCATGACGCGAACCATGATCGGTCTCGGAGCGGCCCTGGCCGCGATCGCCCTGGCAGGCCCGGCGCGGGCGGAAGAAGGGCAAGGCACCCACCGCTTCGGCAACCGGGGCTTCATCATCAGCGCCGACCGGCTGCTGCCTCTCCTCAGCTACCAGTCGGTCACGACCACGCCGCCCGGCGGTCCGTCGACCACCGAATCGCGCACGTCGGTCGCGCTCCTCAACAACGGGCCGTTCGGCGTGTACAACTCGTTCTACAACCTGCCGCGCCTCGGCTTCGACTGGCTGCCCATCGACAACCTGACGCTCGGCGGCGCGGCGTGGCTCTACACCGATCTGCAGGCGAGCGAGACGACCTCGACCGCCGGCGTCTCGAAGTCGACCGACACGCCGAAGGCCACGTACTGGGGCATCGCCCCGCGCATCGGCTACGTGTTTCGGATGGGCGACATGCTGTCGCTCTGGCCGCGCGTGGGCATCGAGTACAACAACGTCAGCTACAGCGACGTGGGCGCCGGCTCCCAGTCCGTGACCCAGCTCGCGTTCGACGGGGAGGCGATGCTCGTCGTTTCCCCGTGGAACCACTTCGGCTTCATGATCGGACCCACCCTCGACGCCCCCATCAGCGGCGAGCAGACCACCGTCGTCACCACCACCACCGCCACCACCAGCGTCACCAGCACCGTGAGGGACGACTCCAAGATGTGGCAGGTGGGGCTGTCGGCGGGGATGCTGGGACATTTCTAAAGCCACCCAAGCGACCCGGGCCACGGGTAGAACGCCATCGTCTTGGCAAAACGAGAAGAAGACGGCGCCGGTTTGCCGGCGGCCTCGTCCCTGTCCGGAGGGGCGCTCCGGGCCTTGCGCGGCCTGGTGTGGGTCGCGCTCGTCGTCCTCGCGGACGCGGACGCCCGCGCCCAGGGCAACCCCCTCTCGGCGCCCACCGGGGGGCGCTCCGCGCTCATGGGCAACACCGGCGTCGCGCTCTCGCGGGACGGCTCGGCGCCGTTCCTCAACCCCGCGACCATCGTCCGCATCAACGACAACTCGCTCGCGTTCTCCGTCAACTTCTACACGTTCGCGGCGACCTCCTTCGACGCCTGGCACCAGCCCGGGCCCGTCGATACGTCGCACTTCGGCGCGGTGGGACTGCCCGGCACGTCGATCTCGACCAACGGCTTTCGCATCTTCCCGTCGACGCTCTGCCTCTTCTTCACCGTCCGCGGCGTCACCGCCGAGGGCTCCGACGACGGCGGCCTCCACCGCGGCCGGCAGAAGCTCGCCGTCTGCTTCGGGAGCACCGAGTTCGACGACGTGCTGCTGCCGGCGCTGGGCTACCGGGGAACGACGCCGCTCGGCGCGACCGCGCAGGCGCAGTCGATCGTGCGGAGCTGGAACCGCTTCCAGGCCGGCCCCACGTACAGCATCTCCCTCGGCGACGACTTCGCCATCGGGGCGTCGCTGCACGGGATCTACACGTCCGAGTCGTTCGCCCTCGACAGCAGCAGCATCACGTCGGCGGTCGGCGGCGGCGCCATCCAGTCCTCGCTCGGCATGGGAGGAACCGGGCACGCGTTCGACCTCGCCGGCATCCTCGGCGCCGCCTACCACCACGGGCACGTCACGCTCGGCGCGAGCGCGCAGTTCCCCGCGCTCCACATCTACGGCCAGTACACCGCGACGGAGAACAGCGAATACGGCGTCGGCGGCACCGACAACGGGACGCTCGCCACCGGCTCGGGGAGCTTCACCGCGCCGCCGCCGATGCGCTTCTCCCTCGGCGTCGGGGGCGAGTGGAACCGCCTCGTCGTCGAGCTCGACGGCTCGCTCACCCTGCCCATCGCGCCGATCTCCTCGTCGGTGACCGGATCGACGACCACCCTCACCGGCACCACCGCGACGACGACCCCGCTCGCCGCGTTCTATTCGGTGCAGGAGCACGCCGCGTGGAACACCGCGCTCGGCGCGGAGTACTTCGTCTCGAAGAGCTTCAGCCTCGTCGGCGGGGCGTCGACCAGCCTGACCACGCTGCCCGCGCTGTCGCCGACCATGTCGCTCGGGAACCTCGTGCAGGCGCGCTCGAGCTCGGCCGCGGTGTCGCTCGGCATCGGCTCGTACGGGGGAGGCTCGGACATCCTCATCGGCGCGCAGCTCGGGTACGCGTGGGGGGAGTCGATGGCGGTCAACCCGTACGTGCTGCCGAACGACTGGGCCGTCGTCGACACGCGCACGTACAGCGTGATGCTCATCCTCGCCGGGGCCACCGACTTTCGCTCCATCGGGCGCGCGGTCGAGAAGGTGGAGAACGCGGTGACCGGGGAGAGCCCCGAGCTCAAGCCGGCGGACCCGAAGCACCCGCTCGAGCCGCCGCCGGCGAGCCGCGAGCTGCCCCGCTCGGGCACCTCGGATCCGCGCAACGAGAAGGACCCCGACACCGGGCAGCCGGCGCCGAAGAAGCCCCCGCCGCCGGACGGGGGAGCCCCACCGCAGCAGCTCCCGAGCTCGCCGGTCGACCCGCAGAACCGCACGTTCCCGCCGCGGTGATCACTTCGCCGCGGCGTATTGCGCTTCGATCTCACGCGCCACGCGCCGCGCCTCGGTGTCCGCGTCCGCCAGCACGACGACGAAGACGCCGGGGCAGATCGCGATGCTCTCCCACTGGCGCCGCGCTCGCGCCGCGTGTCCGGGGTACGCGCCGAGCGGCTCTTCGAAGGGAGTCGGCGCGACGGAGGGCGGCGCGGGCGCGACGGCCGCGGCGAGAGGCGCGATGGCGACGGTCGCCGCGGGGGCCGCGACCGCGACGGGCACGACCTCGGGATCGCGGTCGGGAGGCTGGTAGCCCGCGACGCGAAAGATGTCGTCGAGCGACGCGCCGTGGAGCACCTTGGCCATCTGCGCGAGGCCGTACCCCCGTTCACGGAGAGCGGCGATGGCCAGCACGCGGATGCGGTGCTCCTCGGAGTAGCGCGTGTGGGGTCCGCGCGGCTCGGCGTGAGGAAGGAGGCCCCGCTTGATGTAGTGGCCGATCGCATGGCGCGAGACGTTGGTGATGTTCGCGAGCTCGCGGAGCGAATACTCGCGATCGGGATCGTAGGTATCCAGGTCGGGGTGCGTTCCGGGAGGGATGCCGCGCATGGGATACGGAATGTCCGGCATGTTCGGCCCAAAGTCGAGCGCGTGGTGCCTGACATCGTACGTTTGTCGGAGCATGTTCAGCGCGTTGTGCCGAACGTAGGACGATGGTCGCCGCATCCGCGGCGTGTGGTGCCCTATGTTCTACCCTCGGGTCTCGATGTCCAGCGTACTGTGCTCGACGCGACGCTCCTGCGGGCAAACGCTGAGCGTACCGTGCCCAACACCGCGCCGCACGGAATCAACGTCAGGCACGCCGTGCCCTCCCGCCCGTCGTCCAGGTCCAACGTCGGGCATCGGACGATCCGGCGTGAGCGTGGGTCGTACAACGCCGGGCACGAGCGCTCCATCGGCGAGCCGGAGTCGTGCCAAAGCGGGCACTGACGAGCCTCCGGTGAATTGGTTCGGTGCGACGCCGGGCACGAGCGCTCCCAGGGTGAATCGGCTCGGTGCCGCGTCGGGCACGGGCGCTCCATCGATGAGCCGGACTCGTGCCAAGTTGGGCATCGTCGATGCTCGCGGGAGTCGAGCCGCTTCGACGTTGGGGGCGGACGGCGCCCGCGAGAATCGCGGCGCGGTGACGTCGGGCACCGCGCGTACCGGGGTGCGTCGCATCGCTGGAACGTCGGGCACCGAACATGCTCCCGAGAGTCCGATCGGCACGAGGTCGGGCACGACATGTCGACCGCACGCGACGGGCGGCTATGGCTTCGTCCCCGAGAGCACGAAGTCGAAGCCGAACTCGAGACGGACCGAGAACCAGGTCTGAACGGTCGGCGTCACGACATAATCAAACTCACGTGAGACATTCGGTAGGCGATGGGCATCCTGCGAATGCAACGCGCTCGCGTCAAAGGATGCCGCGAGGAGCGCGTACGAACGATGGCTCAGGTCCCTGACGAGAAAACCCACGGTGAAACCGGCGATGCCTCCCTGGGGAGTCAAACGGAAGAAGTCGGGTTGTAAGCCGGCCTCTACGCCGCCGGTAAGCGTGTCGATCCGGCGGTAGCCAACTCCGACGCCGAGATAGGGCTGCCACCAGCCCTCGCCCGGGCGCCAGGCAACCTCGACCCGGTAGTCGTTCAACCCATGCGGAGTAACCCCCGTGTCTCCGAGCGCCGCGAGCCCCACGGTTCCGTGCTCGTAGCGAAGTCGCGTGACGACACTTGGGGCGAAACCGACGCCCAGCGCGCCGGCTGCCTGCAAGCCGCCCCCGACGCTCGTTTCGACGCCGCCCGGAGCTTCGAATCCCGAAGGGCTCTCCTCCATGCCGAGAGAGCCTGCGACTTCCACCAAGACACAGGAAGTTGACCCGGGCTCGGCCGAAGCCAATGCGGTTGCGAGCACGATGGCCAGCGCCCCGCACAATGCTGACATCCGGCGAGCCATCGCCGCCATTCTATGCCTGCGGCGGCGGCCAGCGTTCTCCGCTCGGAGTCCTCCGTTCCCGACGTTACCGCGCGTAGATGGAGCGTCCCACGCGGCGAACGTGCTCGAGGAGCGCCGGGTTCTGGATCCCGCCGAGCGACTTCACGTCGAAGAGGAAGGGAAGTGGCAGCTCGTCGGCCAGTGCCTCCACCGCGCGCTCGTCGTCGATCCCGCGGACCGCGAGATCGATGTCCGACTCGGGGCGATGATTCCCCATCGCCCGCGAGCCGAAGAGAAACACCTCCTCGATCTCCGGGTGCCTGGCGAAGACGGAGCGCAGAGACGCGAGCTCGCCCGGGGAGAGCCCGATGGCGTTCGTCGGGCTCAAGGCTGCAAGCGGGGGGCGCCGCCGCGCTCGTGGGGCGATCAACGAGGAGCAGCGTGGCCGTCAAAGCGAGGCGCGCGAGAGGCCCCATCGACGCTCATTCTACGCCGCGGCGTCACGCGAGTCCCCCGACGGGACCCGTGGCCGCGGGCTCGTGCAGGGGAAGCTCCTCGCGCACCCACGTTGCGGTGGAGCTCCTCATCGCCGTGAAGGCCGCGAACATCCGCGAAGTCGCGCTCCGCGATCAGGCCATGCCACGAAGAGTGCGTGCCTCAACACCGCCGAGTGCGGGCGAACCCGACCCCGACCCCGACGCCGATCCCGAACCCGAACCCGACCCCGAACCCGATCCCGACCCCGATCCCGATCCCGACCCCATCCCGCCCACTTGGGAGCGAGCGGCGCGGTGGGTTCGGGTTCGGGTTCGGGTTCGGGTTCGGGTTCGGGTTCGGGTTCGGGTTCGGGTTCGGGTTCGGGTTCGGGTTCGGGTTCGGGTTCGGGTTCGGGTTCGGGTTCGGGGTCGGGGTCGGGGTGGACGCGCGAACCGCGCCCCTCAGTGGCACGCGTCGAGCTTCGGCCCCGCGCACGTCCCCGGCCCCCGCTCGTGCACCACGACGCGCGTCCCGGGGTGCTCCTTCGTGGCCATCACCGCGTGCCACCCCTCGGGGAGCTGCGGGTCGGTCCAGCCGAAGATGGTCTTCGCGTCCCACGGGGCGAGGTTCACGCAGCCATGGCTCTTCACGTGGCCGAACTCGCCGTGCCAGAACGCGCCGTGGAGCGCGTAGCCGCCGCTGAAGTACTCGATGTAGGGGACGTCCTCGATCGAGTACGGCCCGTCGGCGGCGATGTCGGCGTCGCCGTCCATCGTCGACGCGATGTGCTTCTCGCGGATGTGGAATGACCCGGTCACCGTCTCGTGCTCGTTGCGGCCGCGCGAGACGAGCGTCACGTACACCGGCGTCGCGCCCTCGAAGGCGACGAGCGTCTGCCGGTGGAGGTTCACGTCGATCCACTTCTCGTGGTCGCCGAGCTTGTCCGGCGCGGGGCCCGGCTCCGTCTTCGTGCCGTCGACGGCCTTCATCCACCAGCCTTCGTCGGTCTCCCAGAACTCGGTGCCGCCGACCGTCGCCGTCTCCCCGGTCAACCCGACCGCCTCGAAGCGCTCGCCGACGCCCTCGCCCTGCGACGCGTGCTTGTGCTCCGCGTCGAGCGTCCAGCGCTTCGATGCGTGCAGGATGAAGCCCACCGGCAGCTTGTCGATCTTGCGCGACGGCAGCGTCTTCGTCGGGTAGCTCGCCGCGTCCTTGCCGAGCCACACGCCGTGGAAGTCGGTCACCGGCTTGCTCACGAAGATCCGGTCCGCCGGCGCCACGAGCCCCGCCATCGTCTTCCACCACATCGAGCCCGACGACCCGAACTGGTGGTCCAGCGACAGGAAGAACCCCTTCACCATGCGGCGCGCGATCGGCCCGTCGCTCTCCTGCAGGTCCTCGAGCGTCACCGTGGGGGCCCCGGCGTCCTTCTCCTCGCGCTGCCACCACGGCGCGTCCGGCTTCTCGCTTCCCGCGCCCTCGCCGACCGATCCGACCGCCGCCGGCGCGCCGGCGTCCGGGATCGACGAGCCTCCCGACGCGTACGGGTTGTCCTCGTCCGTCGTCTTCGCGCGCTTCGGCTTCGAGAGCCACGGCTCGAGCTTGAGGCGCTCCTCGCGCGAAGGGACCTGACGGTAGAGCGGCGTGCCGTTGGAGACGTTGACGCCGTACGTGTACGGGATCGGCCCCGCGAGATCCGGGGCCTTCGCCAGCTTGAAGCGCGGGTGCTCGAGGTCGAGCGTCACGTATTTCCCGCACACGAAGCCGCCGGCGAGGAGCTCGTACCAGCCCTCGGGGCAGTTGGTCTTCTTGTGCGGCTCGGGGATGACCGGCGCCTTCTCGCCGTAGCGCAGGTAGCCGAGGCGGCCGCCGCGGCCCTCGCGGACCTGCTTCTCCGGCGGGAACTCCATC
>JBEKGQ010000217.1:0-9680 GCA_050012715.1 Polyangiaceae bacterium | reverse complement strand
CGGGCTCGGCGTCCTCGCGCACCCACTCGCGGTGGATGCGCGTGGCGACGTAGAGCGCCGGGAACGAGAGGAAGAGGCCCACGAAGCCGAACACCTCCTCGAAGGCCAGCAGGCTGAGGACGAGGATGAGCCCGGGGAGCTTCACGTGCTGCGCGGCGAGGCGCGGGGTGAGGTAGTAGCTCTCGATCTTGTGGAGGACGAAGGTCACCGCGAGCATGACGCCCACCGCCCACGCGCCGCGCGCCTCGTACGCGACGACGCAGAGCACCGCGCCGGCGATGAAGTTCCCCACGACGGGCAGGAGGCCCGACACGAGGATCAGCACGAAGAGCATGGCCTTGTGCGGCAGCCCGAGGGCGAGCAGCACGGGGAACGTGATGACCGCGTTCACGATCGCGGTGACGCCCTGCATCTTGACCGTGATGGCGATCGCGTCGCCGACGTAGCCGAGCCAGCGCGTCATCGTGCCGGAGACCGACTCGGGGGCGAGGCTGCGCAGCCAGTGGTCGATCTCGTCGCGCTCGAAGAGGTAGATGATCGACAGGACGAGCCCGATGACGACGTAGAGCGCGAGGTGGGCGAACGACGTGGCGACGTGCAGGGCCTCGATGGCGTGCGCCTTGACCGTCTCGGCGACGCCGCCGCCGCCCTCGTCGGTCCCGGTCAGGTGGCGGAGGCGACCGACCACGGGGTGCTGCGCCAGGTGCTCGGCGTAATCGCGCCCCTCGGTGCGGAGCTCGTGGATGAACGGCAGGAGCGCGCGCACGCCGAGGTAGATGCCGACGCCCAGCGCGGCCACGGCGGCGAGGAGGAGCGTGGCGACCCCGCCGCGGCGCTCCATGCCCGTGCGGTCGTGGAGGAAGTCGGCCGCCGCCGTCAGCGCCCGCACGAGGACGACGAAGCAGATGAAGACCGGCGCGAGCTCGCGCAGGCCGTAGAGGATGCCGAGAAACAGCACCACGGCGACCAGGCGCCTCCACTTCGGGTCCGACGGAAGCGGGACGTAGAGCGAGCGCATGCGGCGAATGGGAGCCGCAAGCGGTCGGGCCTGCAAGCAGTATCAGGAGGCGGTCACTGGGCCGGGGCGGCGCACTTCCCCGGGCTGTTCAGGCCGCAGATCTGCCCGGCCGCGCAGCTGCCGCAGTTGATCGTGTTGCCGCAGCCGTCGCCGGCCTCCCCGCACTGGATGCCCTGCGAGGTGCACGTCTCCGGCATGCAGGTCATCGTCGTGCCGCACTTGCCCGAGCCACCGCCGCCGCACGTCTGCCCCGTGGGGCACGAGCCGCACTGGAGGAGGTTGCCGCAGCCATCGCTCGTCGGGCCGCACTGGATCCCCTGCGACATGCACGACGTCGGCGTGCACACGGGGGTGTACGGCTGCACGCACGCCGTGAGGTCGAACAGCATGAACTCGAGGATCGCCTCCTGCGGCGTCATCGGGTTCGTGTCGCACTCGCTCGGGAAGGTGAGACCGTGGCTGTAGTAGGGCGCGGTCGTCGGGAACGTGACCGGGCAGTTCGGGTAGTTGCCCTGGAAGCCGAGGGTATCCGCGTGCCAGTCGCTGTAGACGGCGCGGCCGCACTGGTTCGCCGACGCGGCTCCGACGGGCGTGTTGAAGGTGAAATGGATCGGCGTCGACGTTCCCCAGTAGAGCCACTGCTGGGTGGGCGAGATGACGGAGTCGCTGTTGTGGAACACCGGATTGAGCGAGACGGTGCCCGAGCCGGTCGCCGACGCGCCGACGATCTGCAGCCACTGCTCGAAGGCCATGCCCTTCGGGTTGCTCACGAGGTCGATCGTGCCCGTCTCCTGCGAGCCGGTGACGTTCTGGTGGGTGTGCCACGCGGCGACGCTGGGGTAGGCGGGGTTCTGCGTCACGTTGTCGGCGTTCGTGCAGATGCCCTTGCTGCACGTGCCGCCCGCGCCGCAGTCGCTGGGGTTCTGGCAGGTCGTCGTCGCCGCCATCCAGTCGTACGAGAAGTCGGTCATGAAGACGCGACCGCCGGCCGTCGTGTACGAGGCGAGGTTCGGCCAGTCGGCCTGCATGTTCTCCTCGTAGCCCTCGCACGCGAGGATCACCATGTCGTACTGGTTGATCGTGGGCTGGGAGCCCGTCGTGCCGAAGAGCGTCGCCTGGGTCGGCGTCGCGGAGCTGATCGCCGCCCCCGAGCCATAGGGATTCGCCGGACACTGGCCCGCGAACGCGCCGAACGGATTCGCCGGCTGGCCCGGGTCCTGGGCGAGATAAAACTGAATGTGCCCCGTCCCGGTCGGGTCGGTGAACTCGCTGTCCTGCACTCCCATCTTGCGGAGGACGCACTCCATGGGATCGAACCCACCGGTGAGAACTCCGATGCGGGGGATATCGCCTTGCGTATGGTTCTGCGGCATCGTCAGGACTGCCGGCAGCGCGTTGGGGGCGCACGAGCTCGGAATGTTCACGTTGAACTGCCGGCGCCAGCGGCCGAGCTGCACGACGAGCAGGACGTTCGACCCCACCGGCACGTTGCTGAGCGTGAAGGTGCCGTCGGGAGCGGTGAAGGTGGTGACGAGCGGGTTGCCGGCAGCGGTCGCCCCGCAGACGTCGCACGTGATGCCGGCGGGGAACGGCTGGAGGCCTGGATCGGTCGGGTCGTTCGGGATGTAGACGAGCGCGTCGTACAGCGGGTGGAGGCCGGCGGGATCCATGACCGTGCCGGTGAGCGTCGTCGTCGTGCCCGTCGCGCAGGTCGGGATGCTCGCGCAGACGCCGGTGCAGCCGCACTGGCCCGGGCTGCTCGGATTGCCGCCGCACGTCTGCGGGAGATTGCAGCTCCCGCACTGGAGCGTGTTGCCGCAGCCGTCGGCCGCCTGACCGCACGTGATGTTCTGGCTCGCGCAGGTCATCAGGGAGCAGCCGCCGTCGGGATTGCCGCCGGTGCCGCCGCCGCACACGTTGGGCGTCCCGCCGCCGCCGCAGGTCCCCGCCTCGCAGGTTCCGCACTGGACGACGCCGCCGCACTTCGTGTCGGTCGCCGCGCCGCAGTTGGCGCCGAGCTGCGCGCACGTCGAAGGAACGCAACCGTTGCCCCCGTCGCCCGAGGCTCCGTCGCCACCGAAGCCCCCGACGCCGCTGTCGCCGCTCCCCGACGAGGAGGTCGACGACGCACCCCCCGAGTCGCTCCCCGAGCTACCGGATCCCGACCCGACCGAGGAATCGGGCATGAACGTGGAGGAGTCGCTCTGTCCACCGCCGCATCCGGGAAAGAGGGCAGCGACGGCCAAGCCGGCAGCCACCACGAACAACGCCGCGCGCTTCATGGGTTCTCCTGCGAAGCGCGGCTCAGGCGCGCCCACCCTAAGATTACCACCGGCGGCGCGGCGGGGGAGCCCCGCGTTTTCCTCGCCGCTCGCCGAAGCAACCTCGACCTCGATACTCGATGGGGCCTCGGGAGCGACGCTGACGCTCCATCTCACATCGCCACATGTCGGAAGTAGGGTGAGCGAATGACCCACCCTCGCGAGGTGAGGGCGCGCCGTTACTCTGGCTGGATGAAACTCGCTCGCGTATCGTGAAGATTGGCGCGCCGAGCGTCTTCAGCACGCGGCGACTGTCCATTCAGGAGAAGTGTGACCATGCGAGTGATGCGATGGGTCCCGCTCTTTGTCCTCCTCACTGCGTGCGGAAGCTCCGCGGGCACGTCGTCGTCGGGCGGCGGCGCAACCGACGCCAGCGTCGACGTCACCGCGAGCGACTCGGGAGGCGGCAAGAACGACGCTTCGAACGACGCGACGGGGGCGAGCGACGTCGCGGCGGTGGACAGCGGGACGGGCGACGCCACGGCCAGCGACGGTGCCGTGGATGCTGCGCCGGATGCATCCGATGGAGAAGCCGGTCCGCCGGCGGTGTGCACCAACGGCGCCACGGAGTGCATGGGCTCGACGCCGGAGACGTGCTCCGGAGGCCAGTGGGTGGTCGCGGACGCGGCGTGCGGCGGAACGACGCCGTCCTGCCTCGGCGGCCTGTGTGTGGCGTGCACGCCCGGCGCGGTCGGGTGCGCCGGCAACTCGTCGGAGATCTGCGGGTCGACCGGCGCGTGGGGAGGCACGATCGACTGCACGCCGGCGAACCAGACGTGCGTCGCGGGCGCCTGCACCGGGGCCTGCGCGCCCAACCAGACCCAGTGCGCGGCGGGCGACGCCGGCGCCGGGGACGATGCGGGCTCGGGGAACGCGGTCCAGACGTGCACCTCCACCGGCACCTGGGGGACCCCGATCGACTGCGTGAACGAGACGTGCATCTCTGGCCAGTGCACGGGCGCGTGCGCGCCCGGACAGACGGAGTGCTCGGGCAACGGCGTGCAGACCTGCAACAACGGCACCTATGGGAGCCCCGTCGACTGCGGAAGCCTGTCGTGCTTCGACGGGCAGTGCGGCGTCCTCGTCATCTCGCCCACGTCGCAGTCGATCACCGTCCCCTACGGCACGCAGACGCCGACGGTGCAGTACACGGCGACCATCAACGGCAACCCCGTGCCGGCGTCGTTCGCGACCGACAGCGGCCAGATCGGCACCGTGTCGGCGTCGACGGGCCTGATGACGCCCACCGGCACCATCGGGGGCACGGCGCACATCTCGGCGACGTACCTGGGCCAGACGGTGGCGACGCCGCTGACCGTCACCGTCCAGCTCACCCAGAACGGCGATCCGGGCGGCGGTGTCGGCGGCGGAGGAGGCACGGGCGGCAACGGCGGCGTCGGAGGCAACGGCGTGGGGGGGCCCGCGAGTGGAAGCCAGATGGCCACGTTGAACGGCACGCCCAGTCCGGACCCCGGCCTCGCGTGGCTCTACCCGTACAACAACACGTTGTGGCCGCAGGGCCTGCTGCCGCCGCTCCTGCAGTGGACGCCCGGCGCCGCGGGCAACGCCGCCCCCTACTACACCGCGGTCAAAATCTCGATCACCGAGCCCGGCTTCTCGTACACCGGCTACTTCTCGGCGAACGCCTCACCCTTCATCAACATCCCGGTCGAGGCGATTCCGTGGAACGTCATGGCGTACTCCAACACGGGGGGAGCGCCGGTGACGGTCAGCCTCGTCTTCGCGACCCTGGCCGGCGTGGCGTACGGGCCGCTCACCGAGACGTGGTTCATCTCGCCGGGAACGCTGCAGGGCACGGTCTACTACAACTCGTACGGGACGAACCTGGCGACGAACTACTGCTGCACGCTGGGTGGCGCGCCCTTCGGCGGGGCGACCCTCGCCATCAAGAACGGCGCGACGAGCCCGACCCTCGTCGCCGGCACGTCGACGTATCCGAGCAGCATCGACGGCTGCCGCGTGTGCCACTCGGTGAGCGCCGACGGCTCGACCCTCGTGACGCAGCACGGCGACAACTACGGCACCTCGTCGTGGTACGCGCTCGCGACCTACACCGAGACCCAGCTCAACCCGACCGGCACCGGGCAGTTCGCGTGGCCCGCGCTCTTCCCGAACGGATCGATCATGCTCGCCGACGGGGCGCCCCTGGCCGGTGGCGGCACGTATGCCGCGCAGCTCTTCAACACGCAGACGGGGGCGAGCGTGGCATCGACGGGGCTGCCGTCGGGCCTGAAGGCCGGCTCACCGGTCTTCTCGCCGGACGGTACCCACGTGGCGTTCACGTTCACCGGCGGAACCGGAGCGGACGGCATCTCGCTCGCCGCGATGGACTACAGCGCGGCGACGTCCACGTTCTCGAACTTCCGCGTGCTCTACACGCCGACCAAGAGCGCCTACACCGCGCTCTGGCCGAGCTTCATGCCCACGAACAATGCGGTCGTCTTCGAGCTCCAGGTCCAATACAACGGCCGCGACTGGGGCGGGACGCGGTCGCCCTGCGACAGCACGGCGTGCGCCAACGAGAGCACCTCGGGCGCTCAGGGTGAGCTGTGGTGGGTCGACCTCGCGACGAAGACCGCCGCGCGGCTCGCGACGCTCGACGGCGTCAGCGGCAGCGGTCTCTACGTTCCGACGTCGTCGAGCCACGCCAACGACTCCGTGCTCGACTTCGAGCCGACGGTGAACCCGGTCGTCTCGGGCGGCGAGGCGTGGGTCGTCTTCACGACCCGGCGGCTCTACGGAAACGTCGCGACGCTGCCGCCCTATTACAGCGATCCGCGCTACGTGAACCTCACGACGTCGCCCACCCCGAAGAAGCTCTGGGTCGCGGCGGTGGACCTCAACGCCACGCCCGGGACGGACCCGAGCCACCCCGCGTTCTACCTCCCTGCGCAGGAGCTCCTCGCGGGCAACTCGCGCGGCTACTGGGTCGTCAATCCGTGCCAGGCCAACGGCACGTCGTGCCAGAGCGGCGACGAGTGCTGCGGCGGCTATTGCGAGGCGACCGAGGGGGGGCTCGTGTGCAGCGCCCAGCCGCCGGCCTGCTCGCAGATCCTCGACAAGTGCACCCAGAACACCGACTGCTGCGGGGCCAACCTCGGCGTCGTCTGCATCAACGGCTTCTGCTCGGAGCCCTCGTTCAGCCAGTAGTCGACGCCACCGTGGCGTCGGCGCCGTGCGGCTCCGTGAGGCAGCGGACGAGGCGCTCGAGGTCGACGGGCTTGACGAGATGGTCGTCGAAACCGGCGTCGCGGGCCGCCTGGCGGTCGTCGGCCTGGCCGTAGCCGGTCAACGCGAGCAGATAGAGGCCATCGTTGCCGCCATCGCCCCTCACGCGGCGCGCCAGCTCGAGCCCGTTCATGCCGGGGAGGCCGACGTCGACGATCGCGACCTCGGGGCGCGCCTCCTGGATGAGGGCGAGCCCGGAGGGCCCGTCACCCGCGGCGTGGCACTGGAACCCATTCGCCTCCAGGTACGCGGTCAGCATGATGCGGCTGTCCTCGTTGTCCTCGACGATGACGATCTTGGCGCCCCGGGCCGGGAGGGCCCTCGCCGGTTTCCGCACGCTTCCGGGCGCCGCTGACGACGCGAGCGGCAGGCGGACGACGAACTGGCTTCCCTTGCCGGTCCCCTCGCTCGATGCGGTGACGGTTCCGCCGTGGAGCCCCACGAGCGAGCGGACGAGGGTCAGGCCGACGCCGAGGCCCCCCTCGGCGCGGTCGAGCGTGCGTCCCGACTGGACGAAGAGGTCGAAGACCGTCTCCAGCATCTCGGCGGGGATGCCCAGGCCGTCGTCGCAGACCTGCAGGACGGCGTCGGGGCCGTCGGCCGCCAGGCGGAGCCGCACGTGACCGCCGCGCGGCGTGTACTTGGAGGCGTTCTGGAGCAGGTTCACCTGGATCTGCTGGAGTCGTGCCGGATCGCCTTCGACGATGACCGGTTCGTCGGGCATCTCGACGTCGAGCGTCAGGCCGCGCGCCTCCATCACGCCGCGCACGGCGTCGATGCCGACGCGGAGCACGCCCCGCAGATCGATGGGCTCCTTGCGGAGCTCGATCTTGTTCTGCGTGACGCGGCTCGCCTCCAGGAGGTCGTCGAGGAGTCGGGCCATCTGGTTGGACTGGCGGTCGAGCGTCTCCACGAACCGCTGGCAGGCCTGCGGGTCCGAGGCGCGGATCTTGAGCAGGTGGGTGGCGGTCACCATGGCGCTGAGCGGGTTCCGCAGCTCGTGGGAGAGCATGGCCAGGAACTGGTCGCGGCGACGCACGCCATCCTGGATGGCCTCCTCGGCGCGTTTCTCGCGCGTCACGTCGCGGAAGATCCCGATGATGCCGACCATGCGATCGTCGCGGTCCTTCATCGGCAGGCGCGTGACGACGTCCCATTCCTCGGCGCCGTCCGCCGTCGCGAGGCGCCGCTCGAGGACGTAGGGCTGCGCCGCGCCGCCGCGCACGACGGCGTGGTCGGCGGCGGCCTGGGTGCGGGCGTGCTCCTCGTCGAGCAGGTCGTGAACCGTCTGGCCCACCGCCTCGCGCGGATCACGGAGGCCGAGCCGGGCCGCCATGGCGTTGTTGACGCGGATGAACTTCCCGCGCACGTCCTTGAAGTAGATGGCGTCGGGTACGCCGTAGAGCAGGCTGTCGAGGAGATAACGCTCCCGGAAGAGCGCGTTCTCGGCCGCCTTCAGCCCGCTCACGTCGATGATCGTGAGGACGACCCCGGCTATCGCGCCCTTGATCCGGTAGGGCAGGATGCGGAGAAACAGCGTCTCGTCGCGCGCGGTGCGGATCTCGCGCTCGACCCGCTCGCCGGTGGCGAGGCACGCGCGGAGGTCGTCGGCGAGCCCGGGGTGGTGCATCGTGTGCGTGAACGTCTCGATCGGCCGGCCCACGTCGTGCGGAACGAGGCTGAACATCTCCGCGATCTGCGGCGTGAACTTGCGGATGTTGAGCTGGGCGTCGAGGAAGATGAACCCCACGTCCGTGCTCGCGAGGAGGTTGTCCATGTCGTTCGTGAGCTCGAGCAGCTCGGAGATCTTCCGCTGGTGCTCGGCGTTGACGGTATAGAGCTCCTCGTTGACGCTCTGGAGCTCCTCGTTGGTGCTCTGCAGCTCTTCGTTGGAGGAGAGCAGTTCCTCGTTCGACGCCTGGAGCTCTTCGTTGCCCGTCTCGAGCTCCTCGATGGCGGCCTGCAGGTTCTCCTTGGTCGAGCTGAGCTCGGCCTCGAGCGTCGCCATCTGCTCGCGCGACACCTGATCGAGGTCGACTCGCCGCTCGGACGCGCGGACGTGCCTCGCCGCGTCGCTCGCGGTCTCGAAGGAGATCAGCAGGTGGTTGGCGCGCTCGCCCCGGCCCGCGACGCGCCGGATGGTGATCTTGTGGGGCGCCTTCTCGCCTCCGTCGTAGAGGACCACGCCGTCGAACACGATCGGCGCGGAGTCGACGGAGGCGCGCTTCATCCCTCCGACGAGGACCATCTTGAGGTCGGGCTCGACGAGGTCCACGACGCCCAGGCCTTGCCGTCCATCCCGCGGTCGCAGAAAACGGCTGGCTCCGCCGAACGCGTGGACGAGCTCGCCGTAATCGTCGACGAGGAGGCTCGGGGGCATGAACTCGCCGAGGAGCCCGTCGTACGTCGCGAGCAGCTGCGAGAGCGAGTACCGCGCGAAGGGACCTTTGGACGACGCGGCGGCGGCCGACCGAGGCTCCGGCGCGTGGACGGGGAGGAGGCGCGCTTCGACCGGGACGCGGACGTCGCTGAACTTGCGGTAGATGCGCCAGTGCTTGTCGACGGTCTCGTAGTCCGCGGCGAGGTGCCCCGGGCTCTCGCTGGGGCCGAGGAAGAGGACACCGCCGCGGTTGAGCGCGAAGTGGAAGAGGGAGAGGGCCTTCTGCTGGGCCGGCGGCTGCAGGTAGATGAGGAGGTTCCGGCAGCTGACGAGGTCGACGCGCGTGAAGGGCGCGTCCTTGATGACGTTGTGCTGGGCGAAGACGATGAGCTGCCGCAGCTCGGGGAGCACCTGGTAGGTCGAGCCGGTGCGGCGGAAGTAGCGTTCGATGCGCTCGCGCGGGACGTTGACGAGGGCCTCCTCGTCGTAGACGCCTCGCGCGGCTCGCTCGAGCGAGCCGCGATGCACGTCGGTGGCGAAGATCTTCACCGCGCGACCGCCCGCGCGCTCGGCGGCCTCCTGGAGGGTGATGGCCAGGGAGTAGGCTTCCTCGCCGGTGGCGCAGCCCGCGATCCACGCGCGGAACGGCACGTCGCGGGGGCCGTGCCTCATCAGATCGGGGATGACGTCCCGGTCGAGCACGTCGAACGCC
>JBEKGQ010000216.1:0-9705 GCA_050012715.1 Polyangiaceae bacterium | reverse complement strand
TGGCTGGACGATCTGGATCCGCCGCTCTTGACGCCGTTCTACGACGCCTGGAGAGACACGTTCGCGAGCGATCCTACGGGGGCGGCGGCCTTCGAGCGCATCGTCGGCGCGACCCCGGCCGCCGTGCAGTCGGGCTGGATGGAATGGGCGGCGAAGCCGGGAGAATCGACGCCCGTGAAGAAATAGGACGCAACCCGCGTCCAAGCTCAGCCGACAGGGTGCTAAAGGGCCACCCGCGAGGAACCGATGGCGCACGAGCTTCTCAATCATCCCGAGGTGCTGAAGACGATCCGCTTCGAGCTGCTGCGAGGCGGCTACCCGAAGGAGGAGGTCGACGACGGGGTGCGGGAGGTCGTGGAGTCGGTCTACGAGTACCTGGAGCGCGAGAAGGAGACGATCGAGACGCCCGACCGCATGAAGGCCGTGGTGCGCGGCCCGAGCTACGCGCGCGGCATCGACGCCCGGCGCGCGAAGGCGAAGCGCAGCAAGACCTCCGCCGGCCCGACCGAAGAGGCCGACGCGCACGAGGCACCGGCGTCGTCGCACGAGGATCGCATCGACATGCGCCGCGCCCTCGAGACGATGGACGCGAACAAGCTGGGCCGCGAGGGTGCCCTCATGCAGGGCCTCGCCGCCGGCGTCTCGCAGAAGGAGATCGCCGCGGAGCTCGGCGTGTCGCACGCGCAGCTCCGCAAAGACACCGTGGCCATGCGATCGCGGCACTCCAAGCTGCTCCGCGGCGCCGGCTACGGAGGCCTCGTCGTTGGCCTCCTCGTGCTGCTGGTCGTCCTTTTCCGCATGAAGTACGGCCCCGACGAACAGGCGAAGCCGCAGCCGCTCCCCGCGCCGTCCGTCGCGCCCCCCGCGCCGTCCGAGCAGGTGCCCGTGGCCGTGCAGGGCCCCACGCCGGAGGACCGGCAGAAGGCGGCGGACGTTCGCGCCAGGGCCCACGCCGAATGGACGAGCAAGGACTGGCGCGCGTGCATGCTCGACTACCTCGACGCGGACAAGCTCGACCCGAGCGGCCCCGACGCGCCGGCGACGAAGGAGCTCGACGAGTGCTCCGACCGCTACGAGGCCACGATGAACGCGAAGCCGCGGTGACGGCTCGCGGACCCGCGACGCCTCGATCGCGGTCGTAGGAAGAAAAGCGCCTCGCCCGAGAAATAGTTCCGGCCAAAATCGCCTGGTTCCCGTTAACGCTAGTGAGGGGAGAGAAAAAGGCCCGGCGCTCCGCCGGTGCCCGGCTCTCCTCTCGCGGAAGGGGAGATTCTCGCTGCACGCCGTCCGGGATCCTGCTGGTCCCGTCCGGGCTCGCCGCAACGGCGAGGGTGCGCCTTTCTAGAAAGGAGAAATCACTCACTTGTCTACCATCACAACCAAGGCAAAGACGCAGGCTGACACCTTGGCGCAGCTGCAGGCGCTCATCTCGGGCTTGCAGAAGCAGCTCCCCAGCGGGTCGTTCACGCTGGTGAGCACGCCGTACACCACGCCGGCGCTCGTGACGGCCCTTCAGGGTACCGTCGCGGCGCTGACCGCGGTGACCACGGCGCACGCTGCGCTCAAGGTGGCGTTGGCGGCCTACGACGCGGAAGAAGCCAAGATGGGACCAGTCATACTGGCCCTGAGGCGCATCCTCCAGTCGATGTACGCCGACGCGCCCGATACGCTGGCCCTGTTCGGACTGGAAGCCCGCAAGGTTCCGGCTCCGCGCACGGTCGCGGAGAAGGCAGCCACCGCGGCGAAGGCCAAGGCGACGCGCGAAGCCCGTGGGACGACCTCGAAGAAGCAAAAGGCCGGCATCACGGGCAACGTGACCGGGGTCAACATCGTCCCGATCACGGCGCCCGCCGCGGCTCCCGCGGCGCCCGCGCAGCCGGTGGTCGCACCGCCGGCACCCCCGGCGGCTGCGCCGCCGGCCACACCGGTGGTGACGTCTGCTGCCCCCGCGTCCCCCACGGGACACGTCGGGCAGTAGCGTCGCCACAGAGCGCACCGATGTTCGAGGAGGCCTGAGCAACCTCTAGCACCGGCATCGGCTGCGCTGATAAGAAGGCCCGGGGAGCGCCAAGTAGAGGGGCGCTCCCCGGGCCGCGCTCTTTCTTGCGGCCCGCGACTCCACCACACGGGGGACGATTGGAAGCGATCACATCGAGCGGAAACTATCTCGGGACGGATCGGCTGAACCGCGCGCTGACGAAGGAGGAGAAACGGGCATTCGAGAAGCTCCTGCGCATGCACGACTTCGTGGGGGCCTCGATGGTGGCGCTGCGCTTCGCCTACAAGCTGATGCGAAACCGCGAGCGCGCGCAGGATCTCATCGGCCGCATGAACCTGCGGCTCGTGCGCCAGGGGTGGGACCCGAACGTGGTCTCGCTCGTGAAGCGGCTCTGCCGGCTCGTCTGGAGCGAGTACACGAACGCGCTGAGCGAGACGGACGCCGCCCGCCGCGCGGAGGAGATCCACCTCCGCCAGGAGGCCGCCGAGGGCCACGCGCTGCCGGCGGCTCCCCAGCGGGGCGACCCGCTTCGCCAAGGCAACGTGAGGGCCACGAATGCGCGGTTCACGCCCTCCGTCGAACAAGGGATCATCGACGCCGGGGAACAGGCAAAGGCCGACGAGCGCGACGAGGCCGAGCTCGCCGAGATGCGCGCGAACCTCGGCCGCGCCCGCGCCATCTTCGAATCCAAGAACGACGAGGTGAACCTCATCTTTCTGGACAACCTCATGGCCGGGAAGACGGACGTGAATCAAATGGCCGTGGACAGCGGCCGCGACGTCGCGGAGCTCTACGCGGCGCAGAAGCGGCGGAAGCGCGTCGTCGAACGCATCCTGGCCGAAAAGAATGGCGTGCCGCCCGACGACGAGGAGAATGAGTGATGCCTGCCATGACGCGTGAGACGCGCGAACAGTTGCTCTGGAGGAAGCTCGTCGACGAGGCGGGCGAGGAGCTCATCGAGGAAGCCGCCGCGGTGAGCGTGGCGCAGGCCGAGAAGGAGCTCGCGGAGGCGGGGTTCGACGTGGCCGCCGAGCGGGCGAAGGCCGAGGCGTTCCTGGCGTCGCTCGAAGGCGTAGCGGCCGCCGAGGGCGAGGCGGCGGCCGAGGCGGTCCCGCAAGAGCCGCCCGAGTCCCTCCCGGAGCGCCCCGCGAAGCGCCCGAGCCGGAAGGCGCGTCCCGCGGTGGTCTGGGCGGCGACCGCCGCGGCAGCCGCGGTCGCGGCGGGGACGGCCGTGACGGCCTACGTGACGACCTCCGGCCCGGGCGTCTCGACGCGCACCCCCCCGCCGCCGCCGTCGACGGCGGGCCCGGTCGAGAATCCGCCGTCCGATCTGGCGATCGCCGCCGAGCTCCGGAGGCGCGCCGCGACGGCGCTCACGATGGGCCACGCCGACGAGTGCCTCGCGCTGCTCGACGCGGCCGCGGTGAAGGATCCCCCGGGTGACGCGACGCCCGAGGTGCAGGAGCTTCGCAAGAGGGCGGCGGCGGCCGAGAAGAAGAAGTAGGCGGCCGCCTGCTCCCTCGCCGGCGAGCGCCCCTCAGTGCTGCATCACCGCGAGGCGAATGACGGCTCCGATGATCAGGCCCAGGCCGAGGCCGTACGCGGCGCCCTTCTTCGTGTCGTCGCCCGTCGCGAGCCCGCGGACCAGGACGAAGCCGATGATGCCGCCGAAGAACCCCGAGGCGAAGCCGAGGCCGAACGAGCCGCCGCCGCCCTCGCCGGAGCCGTCGCCCCCGTCGTGCGGGCGCGCGTCGTGCGTCCACCCGGCGGCGACCTTGGGGTTCACCGCCGCCATGATGGCCGGCACCTCGTGCACCGGCCGCCACTGCGTCTCGTCCTCCGCGCGCACGAGCGAGGTCCGCTTGAGCACGCCGCTCTTGATCGAGCGCGTGAGCACGTCGAGGGCGTACGGGCCCTTCTCGACGTCACCCTTTCTGGTGAACCAGCGGCGCTCGGCGTCGGAGAGCGGCGCGCGCGCTCCGGGTTCGCGGTACGGGGCGGCCGGCTCGGTCATGGTCCCAGCGTAAGCCGCTCCCGCCGGCCTCGTCTCAACGGAACCGGCTCCACAGCGGCCGCACGAGCGCCACGAGGATGGCCGGCCCGACGAACGCGCCGAGGAAGCTCCCGACCCCGACGCCGAGGGTCAGGTTGACGACGAGGCCGAGGGCCGCCATGGCCACGAAGCCGTAGACGCCCCATCGCTTGAACCGCCACACGCCGACGGCGCACGCGACGTTCACGAGGCACATGAGCCCGAGGACGGGCCGCGCCCAGTCGTGCCCGCGGGTCACGGCGTTCATCGCGTCGCCGGCGAGAAAGTACCCGAGCGCCACGAGGGGGTTGGCGATGAGCACCAGGACGAGGAAGGCCGTCAGGCACCCGCCTCGCTCTGCGCGAGGCGCGGGAGAAAGCGGGGCGAACGGCTGCTGCGGCGGTGCGTACGGGTTCGGATCGTTGGACATGACGACCGATGGTACGGGCCCCGCGGCGAGATTCCCCCCCGGCCCGGTGGCTCCCCTGAAACGACGCGATGCCCCCGAACGGGTGGCGGCGACGGTCGCTGGGGCGCGGTAGGGTTGTCCCGCGGAGGGGCCCTTGAGCGCTGCTTTCACCCGATTCGCTTGCCTGGGCGCCCTCCTTGGCGCGACGACGCTCGCATGCGGGGCCAAGGAGACCGCCGTCTCCGCGGACGGAGGGGGCCCGACCACCGGAGGCGGCGCTTCCGGAACGAGCTGCCCGGCGACGCCGACGACCCTCGTCGACTTCCCGACGCTCGCCATGCAGACGGGCGCGGAGACCTACGGAGCCACCGGGCTCGCGGCGGACGCGGCGAACGTCTACTTCGTCTTCGACGACGCGCTGATGAGGGTGCCGACCGGCGGAGGCTCGGTCGTGACGATGATGCCCTCGCCGGTGCCGACGACGCTCATCCTGCAAGCGACGCCGGTCGTGAACTCGACGACCGTGTTCGTAGGCTACCCGACGACGGACGGCAGCCTTCAGATCTTGGGCGTACCGATCCAGGGCGGCAGCCCGACGGACGTCGCGACGAGCACGGGCGAGGTCGACGGTCTCGGGGTCGACGAGCAGAACGTCTACTTCATCGATCAGGACGGCGTGAAGAGCGTGCCGGTCGGGGGCGGGGTCCTGCAGCTTCTCACCGATCAGATCTCGAGCATCGACGCGGGCGGCTACGGAGGGACGATCGCCGTCGCGGGCTCGACGCTCCTCGTGGCTTCCACTGCGCAGGGAGGCTCCGTGCTCTCGGTGCCCATCGCGGGCGGAGCGCCGACGGTGCTGGCGATGCAGCAGCCCAACGCGGCCTTTCCCATGCCGTGCGGCACGGGCACGTGCTGGTGGACGGGGGCGACCCCGGCCGGTCCGGCCGGGACGACGGGCCCCGGAGACATCGCCCGCGGCGCCGGTCATGATGGGCAGCGCGAGCTACATCGCCATCGCCGGCGGGTGCGCCTTCTGGTCCACGAGCGACGGCATCTCCGCGGGGCCGACGTCCGCCGCGGGCCAGTGAGCCGCGCTCACCGGCACGCGCACGACGCGAGCTGGCCGCCGCACAGGGGGCACTGCTCGTACTCGCAGCCGCTCGCGTGGAGGACGCCGTAGTACGCGCCGCAGCCGAGGCACGGCGAGTCCGAGGGAGGCCGCTCCTCGCCGACGCGCAGGCGCGCGCGCTCGACGCCCTCGAGGCTCACCGTCGGTACCTCGTCGTCCTCGTCCTCGTCGCCAGGACCCATGCCGAGGGTCTAGCGCATCGAGCGACGCGCGCGGAAGCTCAGAAGACGTACGGATGCCGGTCGAGCTTGCGACCCTTCGCCGGCCCCAGCGGTGCTTCCATCACCGCCGCGGGAAGGGGATGCGACTCGTCGGCCGCCGGAGGCGCGGCCTTGGTCGGCCCGTCGTTCGGGAGCGGCCAGGACGAGACGTACTTCGGCGCCTCGCCGGGCTTGCTGACGTCGATCCAGGCGACGTGCCCCGCGCCGGCGTTGCGCACGTCGATGTGCACGAAGGAGCTGTTCGGGTAGTAGCCGCAGCCCGTGTCGGGCAGGGTCTTGCAGAAGGCGACGAGCGCCTCGTTGTCGACGCCGTCGATGCGGAAGTCGATGGCGCGGCCGCTCTGGTGGTAGCTGCCGGCGCTCTTGGGGCGATACCCGGAGACGAGGAGCATCTTGGCCGGCTGCCCGGGCTTGCGGAAGTGGTCGATCGCGGTCTCGAGCCGCTCGATGAGGCGCGGGTCGATGCGGCGGATGCCGGGGGCCAGCTCGGGTCCGTGGCTCTTGGCGAGCACGTCGATGGTCACCTTCGGCTTCGCCGCCGTTCCGGGGCGCGCGAGGATCGAGAGCTGGTCGATCGCGAGGGGGGCCGGCGTTCCGTCGCACTTCTCGAGGGAGAAGGTCGAAGACTCGCCGGGACCGACGACCTCGACCGCCGTCTTCAGGCAGGCCTTGTGCTCGGGCTTCTCGGTCTTCTGGACGCGCGCGGTGCGCTTCTTGGCGTGAGGGCGCGGGGGGTGGCTCTCGACCGGATCGTCCGTCGGCGGGGCCGCGCTCGCGACCGCGGGGACGAGGAGCATGGCCAGAGCGACGAAGGAGGAAACGAGACGCATGGGGAAAGCCTCCGTGTGGGACAAAGTCACACAAGCTCGATTTGCGGGCCAAGAAAGCGGATAACTCTCGCCCCATGATGACGGGACCGGAGTTCGAGGCGGCTCTCCGCAAGCTGGTGTCGGGCGCGGCGCGGACGAGCGCCAACGTCGCGTGCGTCGGGTGCGAGCGCTGCGAGCGCTGCAGCGAGTGCACCTTCTGCACGGGCTCGAAGGGGCTCGCGCGCTGCCACTACTGCGACGCGTGCTCCGATTGCACCGACTGCGCGCACTGCGTGCGCTCCACCGGGTGCCTCGCCTGCCAGCACTGCGTCGAGAGCGAGCGGTGCATCGGCAGCGCGTACCTCGTTCGCTCGGTGGGCTGCAGCGGGTGCACGTACTGCTTCGGGTGCGTGGGGCTCAGCCGGCGCGACTTCCACATCCTCAACGAGCCCTACGATCGCGCGACGTACTTCGAGACGACGGCTCGGCTCGCGCGGGAGCTGCGCCTCGCGCTGCCATGAGGGCGGTCGTCCAGCGGGTGGCGAGCGCGCGGGTCGAGGTCGCGGGCGAGGTGGTCGGGGCGATCGAGCAGGGGCTGCTCGCGTATCTCGGCTTCGGGCGCGGCGACACCGACGAGGACCGCGCCTGGGTGCTCGGCAAGCTCGTGGGGCTCCGCGTCTTCGAGGACGCGGGCGGCAAGATGGGGCGGAGCGTGGACGAGGTCGGCGGCGCGGTGCTCCTCGTGAGCCAGTTCACGCTCTACGGCGACCTCCGGCGCGGGCGCCGCCCGAGCTTCGACGACGCCATGACGCCCGAGGACGCGGAGCGGGCGTACGACGCCGCCGTCCGCGAGGTGCGCGCCACCGGGCTGCGCGTCCAGACGGGCCGGTTCCGCGCGGAGATGCAGGTGCACGCGGTGAACGACGGGCCGGTCACGATCTGGCTCGACTCCGCGGCGCGAAGCCAGCCGCGAAGTGGCTGACGCGCGGCGGCGGCGCGATAATCGTCCCGTGGTGCCCGTGCCCGACGAGGAGCCGAAGGACGCGGTGCTCGAGGCGCTGTGGAAGCGCGTGGTCGAGGCGTGGGACGACGAGAAGACCCACGGCGCGCTCATCGAGCACGCGATGCGCGAGCAGCGGCTGCCGGAGGTGGCGGGGCGGTACCGCGCGCTCGCGGACGACCCGGAGAAGGGCGCGGTCGCCAAGAAGAAGCTCGACGCGGTCGTCCTCGCCGCGACGCAGATGCTCCTTGCGATGAAGACGCCGAAGCCCGGGAAGGTCCCGGTGTCCATCACGCTGACCGCGTTCGCGGTGAGCGCCTTGCTCCTCGCGTGGCTCGGCTGGGCGCTCTGGGGGCACCGCTAGGCGGCTGTGCTGGATAGCACAGCCACACAGGCTCGCTCGCGACTCGCCTAGCGCGTCGTCCCGACCTGGAAGAACTCGCGGCCGAACTCGTCCTCCACCAGCGCGACGAGCTCCGGCGCGAACGCGAGCCCCGGGTCGGCCACGAAGCTCCCCCCGCAGTCGACCTCGAGCGCGAACCGGTACGCCGCGCCCCCGCGGGCCGTCGTCTTCGTCCCGTCGAACGGGTTCGTGAGGACGGCGGCGCCCTTCGTGGGGTCGAACGTCCGGCTGCACGCCTCGCACTCGGCGAAGATCCCCGACGCGGTCCCGAAGGCGGGGACCACCTCGTCCTCGTCCCAGTGAAAGCCGAGGTCCTCCCCGCAGACGCAGGTCGTGGGGATGGCCTCGATGGTCGCGCCCGACGGGTAGACGTAGTCGTGCGCGCGGTGCAGCTCGAGCCCGTACGCGGCGCCCCCTTCCGGACGGCGCGTCAGCGGGTACTTCAAGGACGAGGCGGACGCCGCGTCGACCGGCCACACCATGCGCAGCTCCTCGCGGTCCGGGTCCTCGAGCCACTCGGCGGTGAGGGCGGGCGGCAGCGGCGCGGTCGACGCGGCGAGCTTGGCCCGGGCGTCGTCGCCGAAGGTGTTCTCCACCGTCGTCACCGCCTTGCCGCCCGCGGGGATCCACTTGTCCTTGCGCAGGCGCTCGACGAGCTTCGCGACCGCGACCGCGCTCGGCGAGAACGCGTTGCCCTTGGCGATGAGGTAGCGCTGGTAGTGGCGACCCATGAGGGCGCCGAGCTTACCTCGGGTTCGCCGACTCTGCCGCGAGCGCGGCGCCGAGCGCGAGGGCCTCGACCATCCCACGGGCGTCGGCGGTCCAGGTCCCGGCGCGGTCGTAGGCGGTGCCGTGATCGACGCTCGTGCGGACGATGGGCAGCCCGAGCGACAGGTTCACCGCCTCGCCGAACTCGACGAGCTTCATCGGGATGGTCGCCTGGTCGTGGTACATCGCGACGACCCCGTCCCAGCGCTTCGCCACCGCCAGGCGGAAGGCGCTCTCCGCCGGCACCGGCCCGTCGATCGTCGCCGCGATGCGCTCGGCCCGCAGGCGCTCGCGCGCCCGCGCGATGCCCGGAGCGATGCGCCGCTCCTCTTCGCGACCGAGCAGGCCCGCCTCGCCGGCGTGCGGGTTGAGCCCGGCGACGACGACGCGAGGCCGCCGCTTCGCGTCCTTCGCCAGCCGCGCCAGCAGCCACGCGAGCCAGAACGTCGACCGCGCCACGGCGGCCGGCGTGATCGCCGCCGGCACGCGCGACAGCGGCAGGTGGGTCGTCACGAGCGACGTGACGAGGCCGCGCGACCAGAACGCCATGACGACCTCGCGCGCACGGAGGCGGCGCTGGAGGTGCTCGGTGTGCCCGAAGAACCCGGCGCTCCCGGGGGCGCCCGACCGGAGGATGGCCGCCTTGCTCACGGGCCCGGTCGTGAGTGCGTCCGCCGCGCCCTCGGTCACGAGGTCGCACGCCGCGTCGACCCACGCGAGCTGCGCGGCGCCCGAGCGCGCGGTGGGCTTCCCTGGTCGTCGGTCGCGCGGCGCGAGGTCGCTCGTCGGTTGCCACACCGCGACGCGCCCGCGGGGCACGCGCCACGCCGCCTCCGGCGCGCCGACCCGCACGATGCGTCGCTGCGCGATCCGTCGCCCCTCCGCCGCCTCGCGGATCGCGCCCTCGTCGCCCACGAGCAAGGTCCGCGGCGCCG
>JBEKGQ010000215.1:0-15327 GCA_050012715.1 Polyangiaceae bacterium | reverse complement strand
CTGAACCTTCACCAGCGCGGCCGTCAGCGTCGTCTTCCCGTGGTCGATGTGACCGATGGTGCCGACGTTCACGTGGGGCTTGTTGCGGACGAATTTCTCTTTCGCCATGACTGAAGTTCTCCTGCGCGGTCTCGAAGATGGGGGTGCTTATCGAGCCCACCACGGGGCTTGAACCCGTGACCTCTTCCTTACCAAGGAAGTGCTCTACCACTGAGCTAGGTGGGCGCGTGCGTTGCTGGTTGTCTGCGATCGGTGACGGTGGCGGTGGCGGTTCTCTCTACGATGCGTCTCGGTTGCGGTGTCGTCGGCTCTTCTACGAGCGGGAGACCGGGTTCGAACCGGCGACGTTCAGCTTGGAAGGCTGACGCTCTACCAACTGAGCTACTCCCGCGACTGCTTTGGTCTTCGATCGGCCGTGGAGGGTGATGGATTCGAACCATCGAAGGCATAGCCGGCAGATTTACAGTCTGCTCCCTTTGGCCACTCGGGCAACCCTCCGGAACAGTTACTCTTTTCTGGGGACGAACTCCGTTTCTAGCGAGCTGACGAGGGGACTTGAACCCCTAACCACCTGCTTACAAAACAGGTGCTCTACCATTGAGCTACGCCAGCCCTCACGGCTGCGTGAGCGGCCGCTTCCGGGCCGACGAACACGAAAACGAGACGAGATCGTGGGCGTCGACCGGGAAAAGGGCGCGAAGACTACTTCTCGGCGCGCCCCTACGCAAGCAAGACCTGGGCAAGCTAGGCGCCGGTAACGAGAAGTTACCGGAATCAATGAAGAAGGAAGGAGTCGGCAAGCAAGCGGTGCCGGCGCGTAAGCACACCTTTCCCGTGGACGCGCCGCCCGAAGGGGGCCCCAGCTACCGCGATGCGGCAGACGTGTCAAGCCCATGGGCCCGGATCGACCGCACCGAGTCGGCTAGTTCTTCTTCGACGCCGCCTGGGCCTCGGTCTTCTTCTTCAGTTGCCCGAGCGCCGCGCGCACCTCGTCCTCCGTGAAGGGCATCTTGTCGATCTGCGCCTTCTCGTCCGCGAGCGCGGTGCGCATCTCCTCGCGGGCATCCCGCGCGCGCTGGATCCACGGCGACGAGTCGGCGGTCCGCTCGCCGAGGGCGATGGTCTGCTCCAGCTCGCGCAGGCCCTTCTCGAGCAGGATGCGGTAGCTGATGTGCATGAAGGCGAAGAACATCTGCTTCTGCTTCTCCGTCTTCGAGCGCGCCGGCGGCGGGATCTGCATGAGGTCCCGGTGCAGCATCCGGTACATCTCCCCGACGCGGTACCCGGCCATCGCCGCCCAGTGCGGGTCGATCGAGCGCACCGCCATCGCGTAGGCCGCCTGCGCCTCGAGCAGGCCGCCCGCGCGCTCCTCGATCTTCTGGGTGAACGTGTCGGTGAAGTCGGGAGCGGTCGGGTCGAAGGTGATCTTCTCGGACCGCACCCGCCGCACCTCGCCGAGCGCGAACCGCAGCTGGGCCACCGCGACGGGGAGCACGTCGCGCGCGCCGTAGTGGAGCTGGTCGGCGAGCTCGAGCCCGTCGAGGACGTCCTTCGAGGCCGCGCCGTCGTCCCCGAGCTCGACGCGCGCGAGCCCCCGCGAGCCGAGGGCCACGATGCGTTCGAGGTCGTCGAGGTCCCCCCGCGAGAGGAGAGCGTCACCGATCGCGGCGAGGGCCTTCCAGTCCTCGAGGTACGCATCGAGGCTGGCCGCGCGCACGAGCGACGAGCGCGCCTTCGGGTCCCCCGGATAGCGATGGGCCAGCTCGAGGAACGTGTCGCGCGCCTGGGCCCGCTGCTGGAGCCCCTCGAGCGCGAGGCCGAGGTCGAAGGTGTAGTCCGGCGCGCGAGGGCCGCTGGGGTCGGCCGCCAGGAGCGTGCGGTACGCGTCGGCGGCGTCCTGCCAGCGCTGCTCCATCAAGGCTCGCTCGCCCCGGGTCGCCAGCTCCGGCTCCGTGGTGACCTCTCCTGGCGTGACGATCCGCGTCTGTGCGTCGATGTGAGCCGGGGGAAGCGCCGGGGCCGCTGTGCGAGGGGTCCCGGCGCACGCGACGCAGGCGGAAAGAAGCAACCACGCTGGCCCGAGGCGAAGGAACGCTCTCATCGCCAGGACAGAGTAGCCGAGGGCATCCGGTGTTCCGGGAATGCGGCGCGGGAATGCGACCGGCACCTCGAGCGCTGGGCCCACGTGAGCCGATGCGTCCGCCCACCTGAACGCGCGCGTCCGTTGACGCCCGATCGTCGGGCGGTAGCGTCGAAGTTGCGAAGCGGGGGGGCTACCCGCACCTCCGCGTCGTTCGCCGTTGCAGGAGGTATCCGCCCGATGAGACGCATCGACGTACGGGATCTGGAGCTACGCCGCCACGCTCTGGACTACGCCATCCACGAGCTGGATCGGCGCGGCAGCCACATGACGCCCCTCGAGCGTCAGCGCGTGTTCGAGCTCAAGAAAGAGCGCCTCGTGACGAAGGACCGCCTCTACCAGCTCGGCCATCGCTGAGCCTTCCCGAGTCGACGCGTCAGTCGTCGTCGGTCTTCGCCGGCTTCGGCTTCGTCTTCTTGACCGGCGCGTCCGGATCGGCCCTCGAGTCGCTGTCGCCCCCGTTCGAGTCGTCCTCGTTCGTCGTGGCCTTCGTCGCCGCGGTGTTCGAGAGCGACTCGATCCCGGCGGTATAGACCTCCTCGTTCATCTCCTTGAGCGACTCCGCCATGCGCTTGGCCCATTCGGCCGGAAGCGAGCCGGGGGTCTGCTGCTCGAGCGCGGCGGCGACGGAAAGCCAGTGTCGCGCCTCGGCCTTGTAGCCGATGCGGAAGTCGGTCATCCCGCGGAGGTACGCGTAGTGGGCGCGCTCGCTCTCCGAGAGCTGGCTCGTGTCAACCTCCAGGGCGCGGAAGATGGCGAGGGCCCGCTCGTCCTCGCTCGCCGCGTAGGCGCGCTCGCCGCGGGCGAGGTCGTCGTGGTAGGTCGCGCAGCCGGACGAGGCCAGCGCGGCGAGAGCAGAGAGGGACGCGAGCACGAGACCGACGACAGGAGCACGCATCCCCATCAGGGTACGGGCGCGGCCGCCCGCCGATCAACCCCGCCGACGCCGTGCGGCCGCGATGCCGGCGCCGAGGCCCCCCGCCAGGGCCAGCCACGCGCCTGGGCTCGCCCCCGCCGGCGCACCGGGAACGACGCACCCACAGCGCGAGGACGTCGACGGCGCGCTCGCCGGCGCCTCGGTGATCCCCTCGGCCGGCAGGTCGGCCTTCGGCGGCGCGTCGCAGTCCCAGGGGCGGCCCTTCGTGAAGCCGCAGGAGTCGAGGGTCGTCCCGTCGAGACGGTGGGCGACCATGCGCAGGTCGTTGCCGGTCAGCGTCATCGAGACGAAGTGGAACGCCGACTCGGCCCTTCGCGTGGTCGGCTGGCGGTGCTCGATGGGGTAGAGCGGCGCTCCCCCGCCCCCCGAGATGACGTACTTGAGCGGCGCGCCGTCGCCGTGCTCACCGCGCTCGTAGATGTGATCGTGCCCCGCCAGCACGAGGTCGACCTTGTGGGCGGCGAGGAGCTCCGGCACGAGCGCGTCGCGCAGCTTCGCGTTGGCCCCGTGCGGGCCGCTCGACCACGGCGAGTGATGCACCACGGCGAAGCGCCACACGAGGCCGGCCTCGGTGTCTGCCTTCGTCAACTCGCGCTCCAGCCACTCGCGCTCCGGGCCGTGATTCCAGTCGTGCATCCCGTTGAGGAAGAAGAACCGCGCCGACCCCCAGCGCATGGTGCCGTACGGCTGCGGCGGCCCGGGCGCGTCCAACGGGCCGTCGAAGCCGAAGTACCGCGCGAAGCTCGCCCCGGCCTGGTCGTCGGAGAGCTCGTGGTTGCCGATGCACAAGAAGAGCGGGCGATCGCGCAGCAAGGGCTGCTCGAGCCGGAAGAACTCCTCCCAGTCGGACGGGTTGCCGCCGGCGGCCACGACGTCGCCGGTGTTCACGAGGAAGTCCGACGGCGTGGCGAGCATCGCGCGGACGAGGGCGGCGTTCGCGGTCTCGCCGTCGCGCGTGTCGCCGTAGAGCAGAAACGTGACCGGCCGGCCCGAGTCCGGGCGCGGCGCGGTGACGAGGTGGCCCCCACCGACGACGGCTCCGCCCGCGCGCACGGTGTAGTCGTAGGCGGTGGCCGGCGCGAGGCCGGTCACGTGGACGACGTGCATCGACGCGGCGCCGTCCGCCACCGTCGGCGTGGCGGCCCCGTCGCCGGCTCCCTCGCCGGCCTCGAGCTCGACCCCGGCGGCGGCGGGCGCATCGAGCTCGAACCGCACCTCGACCGCGGTGTCCGAGAGCGCCGTGAGGTAAGGCCCCTTCACGAGCTTCGGCGTGGCCGCCTCGGCGTCCGTCGAGCCGGCGAGCAGGGCCGCGGACAACGCCGCGCCCAGCACGCTCATGCAGTCGGTGGCTCGCCTCATTGCGCGGGCGTCGTCTTAGCCTGGCCCCGGTCGAGCAGCACGAGCTCGTTTGCGCGACGGAGGCCGGATTGACCGGCTGGGGACCGGAGGGTACGTTCTGAGCGGGCTCGACGAAGCTCCCCACCATGGCCGCCCAGCATCCTCCGGCCCCTGGCGGCCCCGCCGATCCGGGCGCGGGCGAGGGCAGCGACGCGGACGGCGCGGGCCTCCCCTGCCGGTTCGGCAAGTACACGCTGATCCGGAAGCTCGCCACCGGCGGGATGGCCGAGCTCTTCCTCGCCATCCAGAAGAGCATGGCCGGGTTCGAGAAGCTCCTCGTCATCAAGCGCATCTTGCCGGCGATGAACAAGGATCGCGCGTTCATCGACATGCTGCTCCACGAGGCGCGCATCGCCGCGACCCTCTCGCACCCGAACGTCGTCCAGGTGTTCGACGTCGGCGAGGTCGACGGCGCGTACTTCATCGCGATGGAGCACGTGCACGGCGAGGACCTGCGGTCGATCGTCAAGCAGATGAAGAAGAAGGACGTCATCGAGTTCCCGCTCGAGCACGCCCTCTCGATCGTCCTCGGGATGTGCGCGGGGCTCGCCTACTCGCACGACCGGCGCGACCTCGACGGAACGCCCCTCAACATCGTGCACCGCGACGTCTCGCCGCAGAACGTCGTCGTCACCTTCACCGGGGACGTGAAGGTCGTCGATTTCGGCATCGCGAAGAGCGACGCCGTCTTCGAGGAGCGCTCGAAGAACGGCCACCTCAAGGGCAAGGTCCCGTACATGTCGCCGGAGCAGGCGCGCGGCGAGCCGATCGACTGGCGGAGCGACGTCTTCGCGACTGGGGTCATCCTCTTCGAGCTGACCACCGGCAAGCGCCTCTTCAAGGGCACGAGCGAGTACGACACGCTGAAGCTCATCTGCGACCGCGAGTATCCGCTGCCGTCGCAGGCGCGCCTCGGCTATCCGCGCGAGCTCGAGGTCATCGTGATGCGCGCGCTGGCGAAGGACCGCGCGCAGCGGTGGCAGAGCGCCCGCGAGATGCAGGGCGCGATCGAGGAGTTCGTCCGCAAGGAGCGCCTGGCGGTGAGCACCATCGCGCTGTCGAAGTTCATGCAGGGCCTCTTCGAGGACAAGCTCGCGAGCCAGAAGCAGGCGCTCCTCCAGGGCAAGCAGCTCGCCGACGTCATCGCGCTCGAGCAGAGCGCCGACTCGATCAGCAGCATCGACACGCGCACGCCGATCAGCTCGACCGACGGCGCCACGCGGAGCGTCACGGTGGAGTCGGTGCCTCCCAATCGCGGGCGGAGCGCGTGGATCGCCGCGATCGCCGCCGCGACCGCGCTGGTGGCGGCGGCGGGGATCGCGCTCTGGGCGAGCCGCGGGCGGGCGCCGCTCGCCGAGGCGACGCCGGCGGCGGACGCCCCGCCGATGCGCGGGGTCATCGCCATCGCGAGCGATCCCCCGGGAGCGACCATCGTCGTCAACGGCGAGGTGCGGCCGGAGACGACGCCGGCGAGGCTCCCGCGGCTCGCGCTCGGCGCGCCCTACGAGCTGCGCGTGACGAAGGACGGCTTCGAGCCGGCGACGCAGACGGTGACCCTCACCGAGCTCGATCCGAGCAGCGCGGTGAGCGTGGTCCTCCTGCGCAGCGCACCGGCGGCCGACAGCGCGCTCGCGGCGGCGCCGGCGAAGAGCGCGCCTCCTGGGCAAGCGTCGACCAAGCTCGCCCCCCCGTCGGCGTCCCCGGCGGCCGCCGGAAGCGGCAAGCTCAACGTCGGCGCGCGGGGCGGCTGGTGCAACGTCGTCATCGACGGGGCGCCGCGGGGTCCGACGCCGGTCGCCGGCGTCGTGCTCTCCAGCGGGACGCACACCGTGACGTGCACCCCCGAGGGGGGCCACCCGCAGACCGCGTCGGTTCACGTGGAGCCGGACGCGACGGCGCGGTTCTCGTTCGTCATCGCTCCGTAGCGAGCGGCGCCCGGAGCCAGCGCATGCGATGCACCGGGAGGCCGTCGGCGATGGCGCGGCGTTCGCGGGGGCTTCGCGCGACGTACGCGTGGTCGGCGACGCGAGGTGACCCCGGCGCGTCGCCATCGGGGACGAAGCGTGCGTCGAGCGCGACGAGCTCCTCGTAGGCGACGGCGCGCTCCTCGACGTCCGTCTGCACGAAGAGCTCTCCGCCCGCCTCGAGGAGGCGCGCCACCTGTTCGAGCAGGCCGTCCTTCATCACGAGCCGCTTGTGATGCCGCTTCTTCCACCACGGGTCCGGGAAGTGCACGAACACGCGGCGCACCGACCCGTCGGGCGCGATGCGCGGCAGGGCGTGGCGGGCGTCCTCCGCGAACACCCGCGCTCGGGGCGCGAGCCCGCGCTTCGCGAGGCGCGCGTCGACGATGGCGGCCCACTTGCGCCGGATCTCGAGCCCCACGAGCGCCGCGCGGGGCTCGGCCGCCGCCCGCTCGACGAGGAACCACCCGCGCCCGGGGCCGATCTCGACCTCCACCCAGTCGCCGGTGACGACAGCGCGAAGATCGATGCGGTCACCCTCGGGCAAGCGGGGGGCGTCGTCGTAGGGGCGTGCCATCACGAAGGGACGAAGCGATAGCACGCACCCGAGACGGAGATTGGCCGCAGAGGCGCGGAGATGCTGAGAAGAGGGATTGGCCGCAGAGGGGCGGAGACGCTGAGCCGAGAGTCATTTCTCAAACCCTCCACGGCTCTGCGGCTCTGCGGCTCTGCGGCCAATCCTCTCGCTTGTCGCTCTCGGAGCCTCTAGAGGCAGATGGCGTCCGCGTAGGCGGTCCACACGCCGCCCTCGCACTCCATCGACGCGCCGAACACCCAGTCGACCATCTGGTCGTCGGCGCAGATGTTGTAGTTGCAGTACGTGCCGGGGCTCGAGCACGACTGGCCGAAGTTCGGGACCTGGTCCGGGCAGCCCTTGGCCAGCGTCGCCGTGAACCACACGTTGTCGACGGTGCAGAGCGTGCCGTCGCACGGCGCGCACGTGTAGGCGGTGTCGCCGTAGGCGCACGTCAGCCCCAGCTGCGCCGTCGTGCACGTGTTCTGCCCGCCGTCGGGCGGCTGCGGCGCGGAGCGGGGGCACGAGGGCTCGCGCGACGGGCACGAGTACGTGAGGTTCTCCCACTTGCCGCTGTTGCAGCGAGCCTCCTCGCGGCAGCCGAAGCGAGGGTCGGTGCCCCAGCTGCAGAGCAGGTCGTCGTCCGAGCACGACGAGCCGTTCTTCGGGAGCGACGACGGGCAAGGGCCGCGGCTCTCGGTCTCGACCGCGGCGGCGCCGGACTGCGTGGGCTCGGGGTCGGGCCCCGGGTTGGCCGAGCTGCACGCGGTCAGGGCAAAGGTGACGGGAAGGACGAGGGCGATGGAGAAGCGGAGGGTGCTCATGGGGGTGGGCCCCTTAGCAGGGCGGCCACGCGCGCCGCCGTCACCTGCTCGGGTGACACGACCGCGGTTCACCAGTCGGTCGTCGTCCCGTGGAGCCGCACGCGGCTCACGCGCCCTGGCTGCGACGTGCAGGCCTGCAGACGCTGCGGGGCGGTCCACGCGGCGTACGTCTTCTCGAGCGCCGCCGCCTTCAGCGCTCGCGGCGAGACGATGTGGCCACCGCCGTTGAGGAACTCGGTCAGGTTCTCCGACGCCACCGTCGTGACGTCCCTTTGCGCCGTCGACACCGGGAGTCGCTCCCCGGGCTGCGTGTTGAACTGGCCGGCGCGGTAGCCTCGCTCCGCCTCCTCCGGCGCGAGCTCGACCGGCAGGTCGTCGCCGGCGACCATCGGCACCGTCTCCGGCTCGGTCTCGCGCGCGTCGACGAAGGCCGCGGCGGCGACGACCTCCTCGACGCCCCCGCCGGTGACGAAGCGCCAGGTGCAAGTGCACGTCGCATGGACGAGCGCGCACTCGGCGGGGAGCGCCCCCATCGCGTGATTGAAGTCCGGCAGCGTCGTCGGGTGGTCGACCTTCAGGGTCGCCGCCGCGCGCGCGAAGGGCTCGCTCGACGGGTCCCCCGAAGGGCCCGACCCCGACGACTTCGAGCACCCGACGGCGGCGGCGAGGACCAGGCAGAGCACCGAGGAGCGCATGGCCGCGATTGTGGCACGAGCCGCTCCGCTGGCCTTGACCCCAGCCGCCCTCGCCGGCCAACCTCCGCCCGTGTCCACGCCGGAGCCCGCCAAGGCGTCCTCGGTCCCGCGCGCGGAGGCCACGTCGCCCCTCGCCAGCTGGAAGGGCCCCGTCCTCGCGGCGTGGGCGAGCTCGAAGGGCCCCGTGCTCGCCTACGGGCCGCTCACGCTCGCGGTCGCGCTCCTCGCCGAGCACGCCGTCGCGGGCGTCCTCGCGAAGCTCGGGCACCCGGGCGCCACGCTCGACGACGCGTACATCCATTTCCAGTACGCCCGCGCCATCGCCGAGGGGCACCCGCTGCGCTTCCAGGCCGGCGAGCCCTTCACGAGCGGCGCCACGAGCATGCTGTGGCCCGCCCTCCTCGCGCCCTTCTGGGCGCTCGGGGCGCGGGGCGAGGCCATCGTGTGGGCGGCGTGGGCGATGTCGTTCCTCGCGCTCGGCGGCCTCGCGTGGGAGGCGTCGCGGCTCACCGCGAAGCTCGCGGGGCGAACCGCGGCGGTCGGCGCGGGGGCGATGGTGCTCGCCTTCGGCGGCTTCGCGTGGTGCGCCGCGAGCGGGATGGAAGTCGTGCCGTTCGCGTGGGCCATCGCGCGGGCGTCGCGCCGGGCGTCCGAGTGGGCGGAGGAGGACGTGGACGCGAGGACGATCCGGCGCGCGGGCGAGCTGGTCGCGCTCGCGTGGGTCGCCGCGCTCTTCCGCCCGGAGGGGGCCCTCACCGCGCTCTTCGTCGGGATCACGCTCGCCGCCTTCCGGGGCAAGCCGGCGTGGAAGACGCGGACGCTCGCCCTCGCCGCGTGCGCCGCCGCCGTCGCGTTGCCCTTCCTCCTGTGGGCGCTCACGGGATCGGCGCGCAGCAACACCGCGGTGGCCAAGCTCCTGCCGGGGAACCCGTACTACGTCGGGGCCGGGCTTCGCATGGCGGTCGAGGGGAACGTGCGCATCCTCACCGTGCTTCTACTACACGTTCCTCTGGAATCGCCTGCGCTACCTCTGGCCGTTCGCGACCGGGTGGCTCATCGGCCTCGCGTGCCTCGCGCGCCTCGTGGGCGACCTCGCCGGCAGCGTGCGCGGGCGCTGGCGCGTCCTCACGCCGCTCCTCTGCGGCGGGTTCGTCGGGATGCTGGCGACGAAGGTCGAGTGGTCGCTCGAGGACGCGGCGCAGTCGGCGAGCGGGATCGACCGGCAGCAGGTGGCCCTCGGCCACTGGGCGAAGACGAGCCTGCCGCCCGGCGCGCGCATCGGCGTCAACGACACCGGCGCGATTGCGTACTTCGGGGAGCACCGGACGTTCGACGTCGTCGGCCTCACGAGCGAAGGCGAGGCGCGCTACTGGGTCGCCGGGGTCGGCTCGCGCTTCGAGCACTACGAGCGCCTTCACGCGACGTCTCCCGAGAAGCTGCCGACGCACTTCATCGTGTACCCGGAGTGGATGGGCATGGACGCCGTCCTCGGCGACCGCCTCCACGAGGCCACCGTCGTCGACGCGACGATCCTCGGCGGGCAGACGATGCGCGCCTACGAGGCGGACTGGTCGAAGCTCGGCAGCGGCGAGCGGCCCTGGATGCACACCGGCGAAGGCTCCACCGAGGTGGACGCGCTCGACGTGGCGGACCTCGTGAGCGAGGCCGACCACGCGTACGAGCTGCTCGGGGCGCGCGAGGGCGAAGAGGTGGCCCACGAGGGCGAGACGCCCGACGGCACGGAGATCGTCGACGGCGGGAGGACGCAGCGGACCGTGGAGCGCTTCGTCGCGCATCTGCCACGGGCAACGGCGACCCGGTGCATCGTGCGCCTCGAGGGCACCGGGGGAACGCGGGTGCGCGTCCTGGCCGACGGGCAGCCGATCGCCTCGTTCGACCTCGAGGAGATGGACGACTGGCAGGAGCGCGCCTTCGACGTCCCACCAACGACCGCCGCCGGAGAGCGCGTCTCGTTCGAGCTGCGCTTCTCCGGCGGGGTGACCACGTACCACTACTGGTTTGTAACTACGCCGTAGTCACTCCGGGGTGAACATCAGCGGGTAGACGACGGTGACCATGCCGTTGTCGGGCGGCGGGAACGACAGGCCGGTGAAGGCCGACACGACGCACTGACGCACGCCCGCGTCCGGGATGTCGCTGCCGCCGTCGGCGGCGAGCTGCACCGCGCCCTCGCGGTTGATGACGAACTTCACCGTGACGCGCCCTTCGAGGTTCGGGTTCGTCTTGAGGCCGTTCTGGTAGCAGAAGCTGAAGCGGCCGAAGTTCTGCCGCACGATGCGCTGGATGACCTCCGGCGGCAGGTGGCCGTTCGTGCTCACCGGGCCGGCCTCGCGCGGGAAGCGCGCCTTCGGCTTGTAGCCGCCCCCCGGCCGGCCGTAGCCGACGCCGAGGCCCGAGCTGCTCGGCCCCGTGCACGTCCCGGTGTGACCGAGCGACCCGATGCCGTTCAGGCCGATGTACTGCGACGTGCCGCCGCCGCCGTCGCCGGGGCCGCTGAGGCCCCAGCCGCCGGTGCCGAAGGCGTCCGCCATCGTGCCGCCGTAGAGGTGGCCCACCGCGTTCACGTCGTCGCTGCCGTTCAGCACCGTGCCCCACGGCAAGGTCGGCGCGTTGAGCGCCTGCGTCGCGCCGGGCAGCATGCCGATGAGGCCCCAGTTCGCCGCCTCGTTCAGCACCGCCTCCTTCGGCAGCGTCGCGGTCTCCGGCGTCGCCGAGCCGCGGGCCGCCCAGCGGGCGTTCTTGTTCTCCGCCGTCTCCTTGCCCGCCTCGCCCTCGAGGCCGCGCGTCGCCTGGCCCGCGTTGACGTCGCCGCCGGTCGACGCGGTGCTGTCGTCCGGCTTCTGCTCCTGCTCCTCCTGCGCGTGGGCGTTGAGGAGCTTCTGCATCATCAGGATGCGGTCGCGGTCGTACGGGTCCTCCTCCGACGCGGCGAGCGACGGGCAGATGAACGCGATGGCCGCGAAGACCGCCGCGTGCACGAACGCCGACCCGCAGATGACGCCGAGCCCCGCGCGCTTCATGCTCTCGAGCGGCGCCGCCGCCGGCTTCGTGCCGGCCTGGATGCGCGTCACGCGCGCGACGAAGTCGCCGACGGTGACCTCGACGAAGTGCCCGCGGACGATCTCGAGCTCGCGCTCGTCGCGGGGCCACCCGTCCATGCGCAGCTTGCCGCCCGGGGACACGTGCGCGGTGGCCGTCTCGCCGTCGAAGCGGACGATCTCGGCCCGGTCGGCGCAGAGCACCTCCTCCGGCACCAGCATGTCGCCCTTCTCGCCGAGGGCCAGCGTCTCGCCGGGCTTCACCTCCTTGATCCCGAGGACGGTACTGCTTCGCGCGTCGCGCCACGACAGCTCGACCTGGATCACCTCGGCGCCCGCACCCACATCCGCCGAGCCCTTCCCCGCCGCCGCCCACATGCTGTCTGCGCTGGTCATCGCACACGCTCCCCGTCGCCACGCTGTCGCGTCGCTGTCATCCGTTCTCGCGACGTCGCCTGCTCGCGGCTTCTGGCCGCTGGCTTTGCGCTCGTCGTTCGCTGGAGACTGACAGCGACGCGGCGTGGAGGTTCCCCGGCTCGGGCCCGGGAGCGTGCCCAATCGGACGACAAGCCCGGCGATGGGCGGGGGCTACTTGATCGGCTTGGGCGGCGGCGGCTTGACCGGAGGCTTGTTCCCGGCCGGCGGGGGCGGCCCGTGCTTCGGCAGCGCGCCGGCCTGGGACAGCGCCTCGAGCGAGTTCGAGTAACCCCACCCGTGCTGGATCTTCCCGTCCGCCGTCGGCTGCATGATGTCGATGTTGTGCCACGCGGTGACCGGCTTGCCGGTGGGGCGGATGGGACCGAACGGCCCCTTCATCGTGCCGGTCATCGTGTGCTCGATGATGCCGAAGCCGTCGATGCCCCACGCGTTCGTCGCCGTCCACTTCTGGTCGGGGAACGTCGTGAAGAACTCCTTCAGGCCCTTCTCGAGCTCCTTCTTGCCCTTCATGGCCATCCCGCCGCCGGCGGAGAGCCAGTAGTCGCCGTCGTCGGCGATCTCGGCGAGGGCGGTCTTGTAGTTGTCCGCGTTGAACGGCTCGTCGGTCTTCTTCGCCCAGTCGGCGAGCTTGTCCTGCTCCGGGTTGCCGCCGGCGATGTGCATCTCGGGCGGGTTCGTCGGGAGCATCGGGACCGGCGGCGCGCCCTTCTTGCCCTCCATCTGCGCGAGGAGGCCCGCCATGTCGGCGTACTCGTGGACCTCCTTCACGAGCCCGTCGTCGTTGAAGGTGTAGACGTGGAGCCGCATCTGCCCGACCGGCTTACCCGTCGGCTTCATGCCCATCAGCTCGCCGGTCATCGTCCCGGTCCACGTCAGCTCGGTGATGACGACGTTGCCCTTCTTCCAGATGCGGTTCGTCACCGTCTTCGCGTCGGGGAACGCGGTGAAGAGCGTGCCCATCCCGTTCTGGAACTCGGCCTTGCTGTGTCCCTCGCCCGCGCCGTAGTCGAGCTCGACGACGTCGTCGGTCACCGCCGACGCCATCTTGGCCGGGTCGTGCTTGTTGAAGCCCTCGTGGAGGGTGTGCATCGACTCGACGATGAGCTCCGACACCGCCGGCTTCGGCGGCGGGGGCGGCGGCGTCGTGTCGACCGGCGCGGCGGTCGCCACCGTATCGACGGGAGGAGGCGGCGGGGGCGGCGGCGGCTGGGGCGGCGGCTCTTCGCCGGCGCAGGCGGACAGAGCGAGCGACGTGGTCGCGAGGAGAACGGCGAGGAGGTTCGATCGCATCGGGGTGTCCTTCTCCAGAAAGTCCGCGAAGGGGGCGGTCTCCGGCAAGGCCCCTTTACCTTCTTTGGGCGCGAGCGAGAAGGGCTTCGGTGCTATCGATAGGCCGAAGCCACGTGCGCGCGCGACCCCTCGGCAAGACCGGCTTACGAGTCACGGAGATGGCGCTCGGCACCTGGGGCCTCTCGGGCGACGGCTACGGGCCGGTCGAGGAGCGCGAGCAGGAGCACACCCTCGCGCGCGCGCTCGAGATGGGCTTCTCCCTCATCGACACCGCGGACGCGTACGGCGGCGGGCGCATGGAGCGGCTCGTCGGGCGCGCGGTGGGCGACCGGACCGACGTCGTCCTCGTCACGAAGGGCGGCACCGACCGCACGACCACGCCGCCCCGCAAGCGCTTCGACGGCCCCTTCCTCCGCGAGTCGCTCGAGCGCTCGCTCCGCCGCCTCGGGCGCGACCGCGTCGACGTGTACCTCCTCCACAACCCGAGCGCCGACGCCCTCCGCGGCGGCGAGGCGGTCGACGCGGTGACCGCGCTGAAGGCCGAGGGCAAGATCGGCCACTGGGGCGTCAGCGTGGGCGACCTCGAGATCGCCCGCGAGGCGATCCGCTGCCAGGCCGAGGTGATCGAGCTCGCCTACAGCCTCGTCAACGGCAACGATCTGCATCGCCTCGCGGGGGACGTCATCGTGAGCGGCGTCGGCGTGCTCGCGCGCTCGACGCTCGCCCATGGCCTCCTCACCGGGAGCTGGAAGAACGACAAGGAGTTCGCCCCCGGCGACCACCGCCTCGACCGCTGGACGCGGCCGGAGCTCGAGCGGCGCATCCAGCAGGTGGCGACGCTGCGCTTCCTCGTCCACGGCGACGTGCCGACGATGCGCGCCGCCGCCGTGCGCTACGTGCTGGCGAACCGCATCATCTCGACCGCGGTGCTGGGGCCCCGCAGCGCGAAGCAGCTCGAGGACATCGTGCGCGAGGTCGGCATGGGGCCGACGTACATCCGCGACGAGGACCTGATGCGCATCCCGCGCGCGCTCGAGAACGTCGGGATCGAGCCGTGACGAAGCTGCGTCCGGAGGCCGAGGTCGCGCTCGCCGCCGCGCGCGAGGCGGCGGCGGTGATCCTGCGCGTCTACGCGCAGCCATTCGACGTGGAGTGGAAGGCCAAGGACGATCCGGTGACGGTCGCGGACAAGGAGGCGAACGCGCTCCTCTGCGATCGCCTGGGGCGCGCGTTCCCGGGCGTGCCGCTGGTCGCGGAGGAGAGCGACGCCGCGAGCTACGCGGGCTTCGGCGCGGCGGAGCGGGCGTGGTTCATCGATCCGCTGGACGGGACGCGCGAGTTCGTCGCGAAGAACGGCGAGTTCGCGGTGATGGTGGGGCTCGCCGAGGCGGGGCGCGCGACGGTGGGCGTCATCGTGGCGCCGGCGTGGGGCCGCGCGTTCGTGGGCGTGGTCGGCGAGGGGGCATGGGAGGTGGACGCCGCCGGCGCGCGCACGCCGATCCACGTGTCGACGCGCGACGCGCTCGAGGGGGCGACGTTCCTCGTGTCGCGGTCGCGCGCCCCCGAGCGGCTCGCGGCGTTCGTCGCGTCGGTCGGCGGCAAGCCGGTGCCGCACGGCAGCTCCGGGCTGAAGGGGGCCCTCGTGGCGACGGGCGCGGGCGACGTGTACCTGCAGCCCGGCCGCGCGGGCCTGCGATGGGACGCGTGCGCGACCGACGCGCTCGTGAAGGCCGCCGGCGGCATGCTCACCGAGCAAGGCGGCGAGGAGCTGGACTACCGGAACGGCGAGATCGGGAACCTGCGCGGGATGATCGCGACCAACGGCAAGCTGCATCGCGCCGTCATCGAGGCGTTCGCGAAGCCGAAGTAGCCGATCGGGCTGCCGATCGGGTCGATCAGGGCATCGATCGGGTCGATCACGAGCCCGATCGACCCGATCGCGACCTCGATCCGCCCGATCACGAGCCCGATCGACCCGATCGCGACCTCGATTCGCCCGATCACGAGC